>CAXNNF010000278.1:0-3237 GCA_964203455.1 Bacteroidia bacterium | reverse complement strand
GCCTAGCAAAGCGCGCGTTCAATATGGATGCTAGTCATTGGCTTGAGTCAGAAGGGCCAAAACGGGCCGCCTGACGAGGTAAAAATTTTGTCTTATTTGTTGATTGAACCAATGTTAATTCCAACAGCTCATGTCTAAAACAAGGTCTTTCTCAACCCGAATGTATATTGGTGCCTTTTTGAATACTATAGCCGTAAGTCGATCGATTTTTTGTCCGTCTTGTAGCCCAAAGAAAATTTCTGGAATAATTGTTTTCTCAAAGATTCCCGCACTAAGATTTTTCATTTCTAAATCTGGATTATCGCCAGCGCTAAAATATGGGCTCGGTTGAACAACCGTTCCATCTGTTAATAGTGCTTTTAAGTGAACGTAGCATTCACCAGCAATTATATTTTGCATAGCAGCCAATGTGTCCCTATAATTATCATACACAATTCGAATAAAATCGTCTTGTAGGATCTTGGACGGAAAGCTATAAACTACTTCTTTCACAACAGAAGGAGGGTTTATTTCAAATACCAAATCTGTTGATTTGCGATCAGGGTCTCCATAACCTCCCCCATCTTTGGCTTTACCAAAAAGTGAATGTCTTCAGTAAAAACAGTCGCCGCATCAACACCATAAAATTCGGTCGGAATCATTGTATAGCTGTAAATATGATCCGCCTCTTTTGTCATTTTCAATGTATCGTTACTATTCTTCCACGCTTGTGCTCCAAATCCATTCGCTAATGGATGACCAGCTGGGTGTTCAAAGGGTTTCCATGTCCAAATGAATAAATCTTTGGAAGAGTCAGCATCAGCAATTAATAACTGAACATGCTCTATTGTTTGATCTAATTGGTTTAGATCTACAATAATTTTAACTGACTGAGTTGGGTTTGTGTAATCGTTTGGATCGGAGGTTACCACTTGGGCATTAATTTTTGTTGCACATACAATGAGTAGCATCAAAAAAAGGAGGTGTTTTTTCATAAAATCGAGCTTATTGAACACGTGAAAAAGTATAGTCATATCGGAGGTAACTCACTCCGCAAGAGTCGGTTCTGTTTAATTTAAATAGAAACCGATTGTCTGTTTCTCTGGGCATATTTCCAAGATTTGCAGACAGCGTATCACCCTTGGATGTATAAAAATTTATGGCTGTTGGATAGGGCATTTCATTATAAGCCCATGTTCCACTTGTGCCCAAAATTCTTGGCATACTTCCCGGCTGGATAATAGAATATGCACTATTATCTTTTTCAAAACGAATAATCATCTTACTGTTTTCGTTAGAAGAGAAATAGGAAAATATATTTTGTGTTTCAGGTAAAGGAACGGTTAAGTCTACTTGACTCAAGTCCGAAACGATCCAACTTCCGTAAATACCCTCTCCTGCAGCGTATTCGGGCCCAATTTCTTTCAATTCGGGTTTGCAGCTCTGAAATAAAACTGCCGATAAAAGAAGGGAAAAAAAGATTGATTTTTTCATAATGATTGCTTTAAATATGTTATTCACATCCACCAGTAGGATTTAACTCAAATCCAAGAACTGTATTTTCTGCTCCAGGAAATTGTAGAACCATACCAGGACAATTCCAAGGAGCCCCTCTAGATAATGAAATGTTGCCCAATGTGCCAATCCGTTTTATTTGAATGGTTCGATCTCCCTCAAAACAAAGTTCCTTTCTGCGTTCATCGCGAATTGCATTGATTAAGGATTGACCAGAGGCATTAACTTCAATTAATCCTGCTCGCGTTCTAATGTCGTTCAAATCGTTTAGTGCGGTTGTATAATTAGGGTTTTGAGACGAAGCCAACGCTTCCGCACGGGTTAATTTCATTTCGGTTAAATGTAGGATAGGAATCCACATGAATGAGCGGTCGAATTTAGCAACACCATAAATTGATGTTGGTCCTTCCCCAATTTGTCGAAACCAATTTTTTCCACGTGAGTCGGTTGTATCGCTTGTCATGAATGATAAGAAATCGGCATTCGCTCTCATCGAAGGATTGGTATTGTTGTCGGAACGGTAATTCAAGAATGCTCCTCCTCTATCGTCCGAAATATTGTTTTGGTTATAACTTACCGTAGCAAATACTTGTTCAGTATTCGATCCTGCAGTAAAACGATTTGTGGTATCGAGCAAAGAAAACAATCCACTATTAATAACTTCACTTGCAGAACTTGCAGCTAAATCAAACTCATTTAAATCGAAATAAACACGAGCCATTAATGCTTTTGCTGACCATTTGCTAGCATAAATTCCATTTGTTTCGGGTAGATTTTGCTCCGCAAACTTCAGGTCAACCAAAATAGAATCGTAACAAGCTTTAACGGTAGATCGAAGACCAACTTCTTGAGAGAATTTCATTCGAAGAACTATTCCTAAATGACTATTGTCGGAAGTGTATCCTGCCGGCTGAGCAAATAAGCGCAAAACACCATGATGACTTAATGCTCTTAGAAAACGCGCTTCGGCTTCTAATTGTATTTTTTCTTGATCAGTAATGTTTTCTACATCATCCTTTTTGGAAATAAGTTGATTTGCTCGATAAATAGTGATGTAGGCATTTTGGTAAACACTACCGATCGTTCCATTAAAAATGTCGGTTTTTCGAGTATAGATTTGGATGTAATCGTTTTGATTAGCAGGCGAATCGATATTATCTCCAAGCAATTCAGACAAATTTTGAATTTGCCCTCCATACATATTAGCTACCACATCATACGAGGATATTAACAATCTTTGTAAATCCTCTTTGGTTCGAACTGCTTCTTCAGAAACAGATTGACTTTCTGTTTTCTCGGGTAATTTGTCTAATAAATCTTCTGAACAAGATTGCAAAAAGATTAAAACGAAAACAGACAGAAAGAATGCGTTTAATTTCATCATTTTTTCGGTTTTTAGAAGCCAATATCAAGGCTAAATGTGAATGTTTTTTGTTGAGGGGCCGTTAAATAGGTAATGTTCGGGCTCATGTTTCGGTCGGTAGCATTTTCGAAATCGCGGGCAATTTCAGGATCTAGACCTGGGAACTTTGTAAGTGTAATTAGATTCGTAGCCGCGATAGCTACACGTATTTTAGCCCATTTAGTTTTTCGTAGAATTGACTCAGGCAAATTGTATCCTAAAGAAAGATTTCTCATACGGGCAAATGTTCCATCGTGCAACCACAGGTCCGTATTTATCCAAGGCGTTCCAGAACCATAGGTCGTTGGCGTGGTCGTAAGAATTGGATACATCGCATTGTC
>CAXNNF010000277.1:0-3250 GCA_964203455.1 Bacteroidia bacterium | reverse complement strand
TTTGAGTGGAATAAACGTATTAAAACCGCCCGTACGATCTTGCAATAGACGCAAACGTTCCATGTGATCGATGCGGTGCGCAAACGTTTCTTTATGCCCATAAAGCATGGTGGCGTTGGAAGGCATTCCAAGCTTATGAGCCGTTTCATGGATTTCTAACCATTCAGAGGCAGTACATTTATCACCTGCAATTTCTGCTCTTAGCGTTTCATCAAAAATCTCCGCTCCTCCACCTGGTAGCGAATCCTGACCATGATCTTTTAAAATTTGCAGGCCTTCCTCATAGGACATTTTCGCCTTTCTGCACATATAATCGAGCTCTACAGCGGTAAAAGCTTTGACATGAATTTCGGGACGAATGGCCTTTATTTTTTGAATGAGACTTGCGAAATAATGAAGCCCCATTTTAGGATGGACACCTCCAACAATATGAACTTCGGTAATTGGAAGTCCGTCATAGCTGCGTACTTTCTCAAGAATCTCCTCTTCCGATAATTCCCAACCATCCTCTTTCTGTTTTAACAAACGCGAATAGGAGCAGAATTTACAATCGAACACACAGATGTTTGTTGGCTCAATATGAAAATTGCGATTGAAAAAAGTGAAATTCCCATGGCGCTTCTCTCGGATATGATTGGCTAAAATCCCCAAAAATCCTAATTCTCCATATTCAAATAGGTAAATGCCTTCGGAGGGAAGTATTCGTTCTTGGTTAAAAACTTTATTCGCAATTCTGAGCAGTTCCTTATCTGCAACAGCTTCTATGAGTGGATTGATTTCCATATATTGATTTGGCAAACTTACAACAAGCAACAAAGCAAAAGGTTATTGCTTATCGCATTATTGCAATTCGATGTGCAAATAATTTCCCATTTTGAATCGCTTGGAAAATGTAAATCCCTTGAGCCAAGTCCGAACAATTTAGTTCTAAATGAGCATCTGATGTTATCCCGGAAAGCAGCTTCTTGCCATCCATCGAAAACACTTGCCAGCCATGACTTTTTTTAGAAGTTGGAAAAACAATGTGAACGAAATCTTGTGCAGGATTTGGATAAATCTGCAATGGATTTTGAATAAATTCTTGAATACCAACAGTTCCGCAAATTATGGGACGAATTGCCAATGAAATAGGTGAGTTGAATGTTGATGGACTGCCAAATTCTGCCCATTGTTGAATTGAATCTTGAAACCAAGCAGTATTGATATTGATTTCATCAATCTGGTTCGAATAAACAGCAATGGTATCTGAAGAATTTTCGGGATTTTTAAAACCTACATAAAAGCCACCATCGACTAATAATGAAGATTGGAGCATAATCTCTGAACTCGTGAAGTTATCGATATCCAGATTTATTTGAGAAAAAGGCAAACTTGCTTCCGTTAGCAACGTTCCTGGACTTCCGGCTGGATTTATTCCATCATTATCCCATATTCCAATGGTTAAATTACTCGAACCTGATTCAGACTATGCATACGCAAAATCGATTTGAATTTTGTCGATTGTACTCGGTTCTGCAACTGAATGAAAATCGGCATAAGCAATATTTCCGTAGGAATTTGTTCCTGTAAAATATCCCGTATCACCGGCAACAATTTCATTCGATAAATAATAATTAAATCCATCGCCTCCAACAATACTGCTGAGCGTGTCGCAAACTTGTTCGATGATTGGCGGCTGACAAGCCAATGAGCTTTGAATGGAATTTCTGAAACTGTTTAATGTGGCTAACATTCGATTTTTTTGTCCAACAGAGAATGCATTCATGCAAGCATCGTCGGTGTAATCCATGAAATTCATAAACATATCTCCAGTGTTTGAGCAAGAAATAGATGGTGATGAAGGACAACCGAAATAAAAACCTGCTTGATTAGGAGTATCATCAACCTGATCGGAACCTAAGCAATTGTTTGAACTACCATCATCATCGCCCCAAATATGCAATAGATTCAACCAATGCCCAACTTCGTGTGTGGCGGTTCTGCCTTTATGGTAAGGAGTCTGAACAGTGCCTGTTCTACCAAAATGTTTGTACATAATAACTACACCATCTTCGGCTGCTGTGGCTGTTCCGGGCAAAGTGGCAAATCCAATAACTTGATTGGCCATATTACACACCCAAATATTCAAATATTTCCCTGATGGCCAAGCATCGACACCACCTGTTGTAGCATATTTCATAGAGCTTCCTATGGAAAAGGAAGAAGCTGCAGTTTGTGTGCGAGTAATACCTGATGTAGCTTGATTTAAGGGATCCGTTTTAGCTAAGCAAAATTGGATTTCGCAATTGGCAACTATGTTATTGAACATAGATGGCGTTTGAGAGGCGTCTGCATTTAGGCGTGCATAATCTTCATTCAACACATCAATTTGAGATTGTACTTGAGCATCCGAAATGTTTTGTTCTGAAGTATTATAGATAACATGAACAACTACAGGAATGGTAATAACCGATCGGGATGATTTACTTTGAGTAGCGATCCAATGACTAATTTGCCCTTCGATGCTTCCTCTATTCGATGCCAATTCAGGATTCATTTGAAGCGCATTCGAATAAGCTTCCATCGTACCGCAATTTCGCTGGGCATGAATGAACGTTGAAAATAGGATTGCGCAAAAAATAAGCAGAGTTTTCATTTTGAAATTTTTATAACTCGAAATCATAAACGATTTGTATTGGGTCTATACATTAATTAATGAGCGAATTTAATCATTTAGATTTGATACAAATGAATGATTCATTGTAATTTGGGAAGGATTCCTGTTACTTTGTACTATGGCTTATCGAATTTTATTGGCGGAGGATGAAGAGAGTTTGAGAGAACTCATTGAATTGAATCTTGAGCTCGAAGGATATCATGTTGACTCTGTAGTAGATGGAAAAGCCGCATTGGAAAAAACAAAGCAGGCACATTACAATTTGGCAATTTTAGATGTGATGCTTCCGCTATTAGATGGCTTTGCCGTTTGCGAAAGTATTCGTCTTGAAAATCAGGAGCTTCCAATTATTTTTCTGACAGCTAAAAATACAAGTGCTGACCGTGTTTTAGGATTAAAGCTTGGAGCAGATGATTATTTAGCAAAACCTTTTAACCTAGAAGAATTATTACTTCGGGTGCAGGCTTTAATCAAAAGAGGCCTCGATCGATCAGTTAAAAGTTCCGAACTTCAATCGTATCATTTTGGTGAAAATAAAATTGACTTTGCTCAATACACCATAAATACCTTTCGAGGAGAAACCATTACGCTGAC
>CAXNNF010000276.1:0-3251 GCA_964203455.1 Bacteroidia bacterium | reverse complement strand
ATCGTTGCCCAGCACTTTATATGTTTCAGGTAAAATACGTAAACCATGAGTTCCGTTAATTACATCTTCGGTACTGAGAATGAAATCAAAACGGTCGTCTAGTCCTCCTGTTACACCATCGTCAAAACTGGTTGTTCGTGGACTTTGTGTATGAATATCTTTGAAAGTACTATTGTTACTCCAACTACCCGGCCGATTAATAGGATCGAAGAATTGCCCAACTCCTTCGGCTAGTAAATTCTGATAACAAACTTCCGAACTTGAATACGTATTAAAATCACCAGTTAGAAATGTATTAAAAACAGCCGGGCGATTAAGTAAATAAGTCCGAATAGCAGCAGTTTGAGTAGCGCGTTGTATTTCGTTTGCACTTCCCTGACTCGATTTTAAATGCACAACATACAAGGTCAAAAACACGGTATCCGGAAATGCCGAAAAATCTTGGTCTTTGTAATACAGATAGTAAATGGATGTTCTTCGCGGTGATGTACTTAAGTAGTTGTATTTGAGGTATCCAATTTTGTGTTTGTTATAAAAGAGGCCATTTCCAATGGAGACATCATAAATGAATGGAGCGGATGAATATGTACTTGTATCAAGTCCTTGAGCAAGCATTGTGTCGATTGCTTGAGTTCCAATCATTTCATTGCAAGTAATAATATCTGGCTTTACAAAACGTGAAATGGGTTTCATATTATGGCCTTTTAGCAAGTTTGCATCGGGAAACATCAGCACGTTATAGTGCATCATTCGAATGGTATCCATTTGCGCTAAACAAACAAATTTGAAACCGACAAGAAATATAAATGATAGGATAAACCGCATTTAGCAAAGGAACGAGAAAAATAGGACACTCACATTCTTTTTCAAACAACCATAACATTGAAGATTATGAACTTAATTGTTCTATGTGCTGATGTGTTTGATGTGCTAATGTGTTTGATGTGCTTATGTGTTCTATGTGCTAATGTGCTAATTAAATGTATTCATTTCATCGGCACATCCTCCCGATAGCTATCGGGATCCATAAGCACATCAGCACATAATTTTTTTATCAGCACATCCTTCCGAAAGCCATCGGGATTCATCAGCACATTAGCACATCATTTTTCTCATCGGCACATTTTCCTTAGGTTTGAGGAAAATTTACACAATGCGATTAAGCTTTAATTTAACCACTATATTACTTGCTTGTTCAATCTCTGGAATTGCCCAAAAGCAATTGACTATTGACGAAATATTCACAAAGACCGATTTGAGTCCTAAGTCCATAAAGGGACTTCAATGGATTCCGAATACAAATTCATACATTAGCATTCCAGATGAAAAAACGGATGTTCTATTAAGAACTTCTGCAGACAAAGGAACTACCGATACTTTATTAAAAGCGGCAATGCTTTCTGCCGAATTAAAACGCGTGCCCGCCATTACTTGGCTTGATGCGAATCGTTTTTATTTCAGACAGAAAAATCTTATCAATTTTTGTCAAATTCCATTTTCAAAGATATCATCCAGTTTTGATGCTACTGATGCCGAAAACATCGACATAGAAGCAAAAAATGAAGCGATTGCTTATACAAAAGCGAACAATTTATTCGTGTTTTCGAAAGGTTCAAACATTAACATCAGCAAAGAAAAAAACGAAGAAGTGGTAAATGGACAGTCGGTTCATCGCAACGAATTTGGTATTACGAAAGGTACATTCTGGAGTCCTACGGGACGATATTTGGCTTTTTATCGCATGGACCAATCGATGGTAACAAACTATCCGCTGGTTAGTCTCGAAAACCTTCCTGCAGAAGTAAATCCTATAAAGTATCCAATGGCTGGTCAAAAAAGTCATCAGGTTTCCTTAGGAATTTACGATACCCAAAACGGACAAACCATCTATGTAAAAACTGCGGGTCCCGACGAACATTATTTAACCAACATCAGCTGGAGTCTGGATGAGAAATACATATTGATAGCCGAATTAAATCGCGGACAAAACGAGATGCATTTGAATCAATACCAAGTGCTAGATGGCAGTTTTGTGAAAACACTTTTTACCGAAACCGATCCTCAATGGGTTGAACCCGAACACCCTGCCCTATTTATTCCAGGCAAGAACGATCAGTTTATTTGGCAAAGTGAACGCGATGGATTCGATAACCTTTATCTCTATGACTTAAACGGGAAATTACTTTCTCAAATAACCAAAGGAAACTATGTGGTAACGGATGTTATAGGCTTTGACGCAAGTGGTAAAAACATTCTTAGTATGATAGCCGATAATTACGGATTAGATCGTAAATTAATAAAATTATCTTTGAAAGGTGATGTACAAATTTTAACTCCCGAAAGTGGTGTTCACGAAATACAGATGAACAGCTCTGGGACTTTCTTCATCGACAATTTCAGCAATTTAACTACTCCTCGCAGCATTCGAATATTGGATGCAAAAGGAAAGACTATCAAAGTACTTTTAAAATCGGTCGATCCACTTCTTGATTTCGCCCTGAGCAAACCCGAACTTATGCAAGTAAAAGCGAGCGATGGCACCCTGCTAAACGGACGCTTATTCAAGCCCACAAATTTTGATGCAAGCAAGAAGTATCCCGTAGTGATATATGTTTACGGCGGACCGCATGCGCAAATGGTGAGTAATCGCTGGATGGCTGGTGGAAATTTATGGATGAGTTGGATGGCTTCGCAAGGATATCTTGTTTTCACATTAGACAATCGCGGTTCGGGTGAGCGCGGTTTAGAGTTCGAGCAGGCAGTTCACCGAAAGCTTGGAACCGTTGAAATGGAAGACCAAATGACAGGTGTTAACTATCTGAAATCCTTGCCTTTTGTGGATGCAAACCGAATTGGTGTGCATGGTTGGAGCTTCGGAGGATTTATGACTACGACCCTGATGACGAAAAATCCAGGAGTGTTTAAAGCTGGAGTAGCCGGTGGACCTGTAATCGATTGGAAAATGTATGAAATTATGTACACTGAACGATACATGGACACGCCCGAAGAAAACAAAGAAGGCTATGAAACGTCCAATTTATTGAACGGAGCAAAATCACTAAAAGACCGATTGATGCTCATTCACGGAACAATTGATGATGTGGTTGTTTGGCAACATAGTCAAGCGATGGTGAAAAAATTTGTTGATGAAGGTGTCTTGATTGATTACATGATTTATCCAGGACACCCTCACAATGTTCAAGGCAAAGACCGGTTGCATTTGTATAAAACTGTTTCGCGGTACTTGATGG
>CAXNNF010000275.1:0-3252 GCA_964203455.1 Bacteroidia bacterium | reverse complement strand
GGTAATTAATTTTATCGGCGTTTTTTATTCGCTTAATATTTGAATCTCCACCCGGCGGTTTTTTTGTTGATCAGCTTCAGATAACTCGGGTTCAACTAACTTCTTCATCCCAGCATAACCTTTATATCGCATGCGCTTTTCGGCAATGCTATTTCGAACTAAGTAATCGTAAACGGCTTTGGCTCTATCTTCCGATAAATTTCCTTTTCCAGTTAAAATGTTCGGACCATCGCGACCATCGGTGCAACATACATGACCTTGAATTTCGATTTTCAAATCGGATTGCTCCTTCATAATGTTTAACAATTCCCTTAAACTCTCATACGATTCTTCTCGAAATTCATCGCGTCCTCCAATAAAATTGATATTCGGCAATACCAAGGAAACTCCCGATTTTTTGCTTTTTTCTATTTGTTCTTTTAAATTGATTTTCGAAGAATCTTTTTGAATACCATCTGATTTTATAGGAACTATCTCTTTTTTTGAAATGGGCTTCTTAAGCGTCCACATCACATCCACTCGTCTATTAAATTTCCAATCCAATTCATTTCTATTTGTATTGATGGGTTTCAATTCCCCGAAACCTTGGGAATTGATCATAAATGGCAGACCATTAACCGTTGGCTGATTTCTCAACCAGGTTAGAACTGCATCTTTTCTTTTTTCCGACAGGACAAAATTAAATTCCTCCGAACCACGATTATCGCAAAATGCAAAAACATATATAGAATCCACATTTAAAATAGGAATGTTCAATTCCAATGTATTGATGGATGCAGCATCAAGCTCATATCCGCTTGTTGGAAAATACAGACTGAGTTTATTTGATTTCTCTTGACCATACATCGTTGAACATAAAGTAAATAGACAAATGATACTGAATAGTATATTGAATTTCATAAGGTTGACGATTTAAATTAAATTTTAAAATCTTTAAAAACACTCAATTTTTTTAAGTATCGTTTCCGTTCTATGTTTTGCATAAGACGGATATATGAAATTCCTAAAACATATAAAATTTTATAAGTTTTAGGAATTTCAAAATTTTCTTTTTGAATGCTTGGTCTATTTGAATGTATAAAAGATTCCTTTATAAACGCGTTCTGAACTTACCACAAAACATTAACGTTTTTATAAAAGTCAAAATTTGAGTCTTTTGAAATAATTGTACATTTTTCAGAAATCGCTTGTGATATTATGATTCGATCAAAAGGATCTTTGTGTATTTGCTCAAGATTCGTAAGTTCGATAATGTGTTCAAAATCTAAAGGTAGAATTTCGAAATTATTTTCTCTATTTCGGTTTTAACTTCTTCCAGATTAACACTCAATTTTAATTTACTTATGCTAATCTTTATTGCTATTTCCCAAATTGATGCTATGCTTACATAAATTGTATTATCAGCATCTTCTATGATTATTCGAGCTTTCGATGAAAGGCTATTATTTCCTTCTAGAAACCACAAAAATGTGTGGGTATCTAATAAATAATTCATTACATGTAATCTTTAAAATCATCTAATGGAGCGTCAAAATCATCCGAAAGTTGAATTTTCCCCTTTAAACAGCCGAAAACTCTTTTGTTTATTTTCTGATTAGGTTGAGATTCCGTTTTATTCTTTTTGGTTTTTTCAACAAGGTATTCTATAAAATTCTTGGCTTCTTCCTTTAATGCCGAAGGAAGAGTTTCCAGCTTTGTATATAACGATAGCGATGCCATAATGAATTCTTTAAAACAAACTTAAGGAATATTTCTAAATAAACAATGTCATTGAAGATGCTGATTTTGTTAATTGCACATGAAAAATGATAGGTTTTGAAATGTAGAAAACAGATTAGATTCAACTTTGAATTATTTGCATGATTGTGATAAATTAAAAGCAATTTCAAGGTATTTCATTTCTAAGATTATCTTTGCGCGTGCTTTTACTACATCCCACCCATTTCGCCGATTACGAACTGATTGATTCCGGCAATTACGAAAAACTTGAACGCTTTGGTGAATACATTACCATCCGCCCCGAACCACAAGCATTGTGGGATAAAGTGCTGAAAGAAAGCGAATGGTCCAAACGTGCACATGTTCGTTTTGTTGCCAAAAGCAGCTCTTCGGGAACATGGGATAAATTAAAGCCCATGCCCGATCGTTGGACGATTTCGTATGATAGAAAAGATGTGAAATTGAAATTGCGTTTGGCCCTTACTTCTTTTAAACATGTAGGTGTTTTTCCAGAACAAGCCGTTAATTGGGATTTTATAGCGGAAAGCATTGGTAAATTGAAAACCAAGGAACCTAAATTCTTAAATCTGTTCGCTTATACTGGAGCTGCTTCTTTGGCTGCAAGAGCCGCGGGTGCCGATGTTACCCATGTCGATTCGATTAAACAAGTGGTTACCTGGGCAAACGAAAATCAATTGCATTCGGGCTTGAGTAATGTGCGCTGGGTGGTTGAAGATGCTATGAAATTTGTAAAGCGCGAACTCCGCAGAGGCAACACCTACCATGGCGTTATTATGGATCCTCCAGCATTTGGTCACGGTGCCAACGGTGAAAGTTGGAAACTCGAAAAACAACTCAACGAATTGATTAAAGACGTCCTCCAATTGTTAAATCCAGAAGAACATTTCTTGATTTTAAACACCTATTCACTCGGCTTCTCTTCCTTGATTTTGAAGAATCATTTCTTGAATACTCCTCATCCTAACTCGAAACTAGAAATTGGTGAATTGTATTTACCTTCAACCAGCGGACAACAATTGCCGCTCGGAGTTTTTGGAAGATTTTCGAATATTTAAAAAAAATAATTACGAATTACGGAATTACGGTCGTAACTGAGAATTATCGTTGTATTTGAAAGAAAAATTACGGATTACGGATTACGAATTACGGCTATCACTGAGAATTAACGTTGTAATTGAAAGATAAAAAATTACGAATTACGGAATTACGGTCGTAACTGAGAATTATCGTTGTATTTAAAAGAAAAATTACGGATTACGAATTACATCTGTCACTGAGAATTAACGTTGTAATTGCTAATTCGTAATTGACAATTCGTAATTGAAAATTCGTAATTGCTAATTCGTAATTGCTAATTCGTAATTGATAATCCTTTATCTTTAGGTGTTATTAGAAGATTTAGAACCTATAATCACAACGAGCTATGAGAAAATTCATGATCGTATGTTTTCTCTTTACATCTCAATTTTCAGGAATTGCTCAAAATACCGTTCGTTTTTTTGAGGGAAATAG
>CAXNNF010000274.1:0-3266 GCA_964203455.1 Bacteroidia bacterium | reverse complement strand
TATCTCGAGTTGCAAACAGCAAGTATATTCAAACATCCTTCGGTACATTTTTACTTAAATCCTTCTTCTCCGAATCTTTGTCAACCGATACAGGCGAAGAAGTTTCGACGCGTGAGGTGAAGAAAATTCTTGAAGAGTGTGTTGCAGCCGAAGACAAACATAATCCAGTGACCGACGATAAACTTGCGCAAGTACTTCGCGAAAAAGGATACAATATTGCGCGCAGAACGGTGGCAAAATACCGCGAGCAGCTGAACATTCCCGTTGCACGAATGCGCAAAGAACTTTAAATTTTTCACTATCGCTTTTTGATGAATAATACTTCCAAAGAAAAGAAACATAGCTTCCTTGCCTTGGGCGATTCATATACCATTGGAGAGGCAGTTCCTGAGAACGAATGTTGGCCGATGCAATTGGTTGAAATGTTGAATAATGTTGGGAAAGTATTTATTAAACCACAAATTATTGCAACAACGGGTTGGACAAGCGATGAATTGATTGAGGCAATAAAAACTGAAAATCCGCAAGGGCCATTCGATCTTGTTTCTTTGCTTATTGGTGTAAACAATCAATACAGAGGATATTCAAAAGAAGTATATGCCAAGGAATTTGAAGACTTATTGAATCAAGCCATTGATTTTGCAGGCGGAATTGCTATTCATGTTGTGGTTGTTTCAATTCCCGATTGGGGTGCAACGCCATTTGCCAAGGATCGAAATATCGGGGAAATAGCTAAAGAAATTGATGAATACAATACCATTAACCGGGAAATAAGTTTGCTGAAAGGCGTTCATTACGTTGACATTACTCTTGGTTCACGTTTATCACTTTCCGATTATTCTTTAGTAACAACCGATGAACTTCACCCTTCAGGAAAAGAATATCGTAAATGGACCGAGGAGATTTACAAGATTGTAGCTCCCATTTATTAAAATTTAATTCAAGTGCCTGATGGCTTGCTGCATATTTTTAACTTGTTCATAGTTATAAATAAAAGCTGCGATTTTCAGTTCCGACAAGGCGTCTAGTGAATGTGATGTTGATCTTAAAAACTCGTCCACATTCGTTTTGCGTGTAGGGGCATACCCTGGGGGTCCGTTTACACGCGGAGCACCGAACCGCCAATTTTTCGTAGGTGCTGTTAGCGGTTCGGTTTTCTTATGGCAACTATTAAAATTTAACCAGCTTAATGGTTTGCGATTGTCCTTCACTATCCAATTTAGCAAAGTAAGAACCTGGTATTAAAATACTAATATCCATGTCAAAGTTTTGAGCATTGACCTCTTTTGACAAGACTTCCTCACCTAATACATTAAATAATGTGATTTTTTCAATTGTATTTGCTGATTTAAAATTTACAAAATTTGTTGCTGGATTAGGATAGACTTGCGTTAAATTATTTTGGTCATTTTCATTTATTGAAGCCGGAAGACAATCATTTACGTTTGTGTTTAATCGAACAAAAGTAGCCATGGTTTGGGAATTAACTATTTGATAAATGTTTCCTTCACAACTAAATGTAACAGAACCTAAAGCAAAACCTGGATTATTATCAATTAAATTATTATCAATTGTTAGAATGTCATTCTGAAACGTATAGCCATCTATTCCTGGTATATGGTTGCCATCGGCAGCTTCATAAGTATTATACAAAGAATCACAATTGCCGCTCGTACAATAATACGTATATATGAGGCCATCTTCATATATTTTAAGCGTATTTGAAAATCCGGTCTGCGACCATTTACCTTCAATTGAGTTAGTTTGAGTAAAAGCAGTAATTGAAATAAGCAATGCTCCAATAAATGTAATTAGCTTTTTCATAGTTGTTGTTTTTAGTTTATGTTATTTTGAATTGTTTAAACTTATGAAAAGTTGATAAAGAAGTTACCACGCCTGGGCGTGATTATCAAATTCACTAGGCGTGAAAATGCTTTTAAAAGTAATGATTATCAGCGATTAGATATTTTTATTGTCTTGAGCAGCAGGCCAATTTTCATATATTTTGATTCCGGCACATCAAACACCACATACATTCGCCGAAGAGAAGAGCCAACACCATCGGACGAGAGAAAAACCTTTTCGGAGAGCTCTTTATTTGAAATGACCGGGTTTACCAGAAGAACATTCAGGACAGCCCAATCGGTTTCATTCATTTTTTTCTGAATATGCGCCTCCAATTTGTCTCTGTTTAATTCGAAGGAACTAAC
This sequence comes from Bacteroidia bacterium, assembly GCA_964203455.1. GTDB lineage: Bacteria > Bacteroidota > Bacteroidia > M30B66 > M30B66 > CALQRR01. Next base: position 1,056 of record CAXNNF010000274.1, on the reverse strand, counting down.
GGCTTGTTTTTGATCTTCGATTCCGTTTGTTTTAAGTTGATCAATTTCTTCCAAAAGCAACGATCTTTCCTTAATGTTTGCTTTTGTTCTTTTTCTGAAGTATCCGATCACCAGCGTTAATGTTATAAGAAACACCAGCGCAATTGCGAACATTTTTTTAAGATAAATTAATTCTGTTTTAACTTGGACGCGTTCATTTTCAATTTTTTGCTGAAGTATTTTATTGTCGAAATCGCTTTGTATAGTTTCGCTGATGATGGAGAATCTTTCGCGTTCAAGGTTGATTGAGTCGTTGCATAGGGTGAAAAGTTCCAGCATCTCAAATGCTTTTGCGTCCTTTCGTTCCGATTTGTAAAGTGTATAAAGTAATCGAGCCGCATTTGCTTTGGTTTGGATGTATGTAGCTAACTTTAAAAGTTGAGCAACCCGCTCCTTTTGTTCAGCAGAAATGCTGAGACCATGTTTAAATTGGAAATCAAGTTTATCGATGAAAGCCTCCAGTATGGAATTATCATTTCCCAATTCCTCTGTTTTTTTTAAACCCAAATCAAGAAAGTACGAAGCACTGTCTAATTTATGTTCTCGCTCAAAAATGGAAGCAGCAATGAGATAGGCATGTGCAGATGAATTGGAATTAGCCTCATCTAAAAGCATTGGAATTGCCTTGTTTATTGATGCTTTAGCTTGACTAATTTCACCGAGTTTGAAATGTATTTGCCCAAGGTTGAGCCATATGTTTCCAATAGCTTTGTTTCCTTTCACTTGCTTGTAAAGCGAAAGAGCTTTTACCATATACAATTTGGCAATTTCAAACAAACCCACATCCAGATAAATCAGTCCGAGGTTGTTATTAGCATCAGCCTGATAAAGGAGTTCCTTATTGAGTGTCTCGAAGATGGATAGAGCCTGCTGAAAGCGATTAACTGCTTCTCTAAATTGGTCAGCATCTCTAAGTGCGTTGCCATGATTGATGTACAACTTGCCAAGTAGCGTCGAGTCGTTTAACTGTTCGGCTATTTCAATTGATTCTTCAATATAAAATAATGAACTATCTGG
>CAXNNF010000273.1:0-3268 GCA_964203455.1 Bacteroidia bacterium | reverse complement strand
GAGTTTAAAGTCATCAACCTTATTAATGCGTATCGCTCTCGTGGTCATCTGTTCACCAAAACAAACCCGGTTCGCGAGCGCCGAAAGTACACACCTACTTTAGATGTAGAAAATTTTGGATTGACTTCATCCGACATGGAAACTGTATTTCAGGCGGGTTCACTTCTTGGAATTGGTGTTGCAAAATTGGATGTAATTGTTGCGCATCTCAAAGAAACCTATTGCTCTAGCATTGGTGTTGAGTATATGTACATGCGAAATCAAGAAGCTGTTAGCTGGATTCAAACACGCATGGAAAATTCCAAAGGGAACGCAAAGTATTCGGTTGAAGAGAAAATCCAGATTTTTTCTAAGCTGAACGATGCCGTTGGATTTGAATCTTTTCTTGATAAGAAATTTGTTGGACAAAAACGCTTCTCTCTCGAAGGCTGCGAAGCCTTAATTCCTGCCCTTGATCATGTTATCGAAAACGGTGCAAAATTGGGGATTCGCGAGTTTGTCATGGGAATGGCGCATCGTGGAAGATTAAATGTGCTTTCGAACATTTTCAAAAAAGACGCACGCAGCATTTTTACCGAATTTGAAGGGAAAGAATATGACGACGAAGGTGAATTTTCGGGAGATGTAAAATACCATCTTGGATATTCAGCTCGAGTAAAAACACGCGGTGGCGAAAATATCCGCATGACACTCTCTCCAAATCCATCTCATCTCGAGGCGGTTGGTCCTGTAGTGGAAGGTTTGGCCCGTGCATTTGCCGATACCGAACATGCAAACGATTACCAAAAAATTGCGCCCATCATCATTCACGGAGATGCAGCTGTGGCAGCACAAGGTGTTGTGTATGAAGTGGTGCAAATGGCAAAACTCGATGGTTATAAAACAGGTGGAACCATCCATATTGTTGTAAATAATCAAGTTGGTTTCACTACCAATTACCTCGACGCTCGGACATCTATTTATTGTACCGATGTAGCGAAAGTTACTTTAAGTCCAGTGTTTCACGTAAATGCCGACGATGTTGAGGCGGTTGTTTATGCAGTGCAATTGGCGATGGAGTTCCGCCAACAATTTCAAGGGGATGTTTTTATAGACCTGTTGGGTTACCGAAAATATGGGCATAACGAAGGTGATGAACCGCGTTTTACCCAACCAATCTTATACAAAGCCATTGCAAGTCACGCTAATCCGCGTAAAATTTATTTCGACCGATTGTTGGCCGAAGGGGTTATTTCGCAGGAACAAGCCGATGGCTTTGATTCTGAATTGCGTTCAAACCTAGACGGTGCGCTTGAAGATGCTCGCAAAAGATCCATTACGGTAATTAGTCCATTCTTAGGTGATCAATGGAAACACATTCGTGCTTCTAAATTAACAGATTTTGAGCAATCTCCAGAAACGGGTGTTGCAGAAAAGCGTCTTAAGGAAATTGCCAAAGTATTATACACTGTTCCAGAAGGGATGAGCTTTTTCAAGAAAATGGAAAAGCTTCTCAACGACCGGAGAAACATGATCGAGAAAAGCGATTCGCTCGATTGGGGAATGGCCGAATTACTTTCGTATGGTTCATTGTTGATGGATGGAAATCCGATTCGTTTTTCCGGACAAGATGTGGAACGTGGAACTTTTTCTCACCGTCACGCTGTTTTAAAAATTGAAGATTCCGAAGAAGAATATGTGCCACTCAGTAATTTGAGTGCTAAGCAAGCCGATTTCCAAATTTACAATTCATTGCTGAGCGAGTATGGTGTTTTAGGATTCGATTATGGATATTCGCTCGCGATGCCTGATTCACTAACGGTTTGGGAAGCCCAGTTTGGCGATTTCAATAACGGGGCTCAAATCATCATCGATCAATTTATCAGTTCCGCCGAGGACAAATGGCGAAGCATGAGTGGTTTGGTCTTACTCCTTCCTCACGGATACGAAGGTCAGGGTGCGGAGCATAGTTCTGGTCGTATGGAACGCTTCCTAACATTGTGCGCAGAACAGAATATGTATGTGACCAATGTAACTTCTCCAGCCAATTATTTTCACATGATTCGCCGTCAGCTGAAGAGCGAAATTCGTAAACCGCTAATCGTTTTTACTCCTAAGAGTTTATTGCGTCATCCTAAATGCGTTAGTCCGCTTAAAGATTTAGTGAAAGGACGTTTTCAAGAACTTATCGACGATTCGCAAGCGCAAGCAAGCAAGGTTGAAAAAATCATTTTCTGCACAGGTAAAATCTATTTCGATTTGCTTGAAGAGCAAGAAAACCGCAAATCTTCCAATACAGCCATTGTGCGCTTAGAGCAATTGTATCCTTTCCCACAAAAGCAATTCGATGCCATCGTGAAAAAATACAGCAAAGCAAAAAGCATGGTGTGGACACAAGAAGAACCCGAAAACATGGGTGCATGGCCATACATTCTGCGACTGTTTCGTTATTCAAATATTCAGGTTGTTTCGCGTGCCGAAAGCGGAAGTCCGGCAACTGGAAGTTCGAAACGTCATGCTGTTGAACATAAAAAACTCATGAGCGCAGTATTTGAATAATTGCAGAATTAATTAAATGAACAAATCAGGTTCAATAACTCATTAAAAATTGCTGTTAATCACGACCGAAATACTATAATTTTAGCGCAACATTTTATAAGCATCTCCTATGATTATCGATCTTAAAGTTCCCTCTCCTGGCGAATCAATCAATGAAGTTGAAATTGCCAACTGGCTTAAGCAAGAAGGCGATTATGTTGAAAAAGATGAGGAGCTATGCGAAATCGATTCCGACAAGGCAACATTAACAATCAATGCCGAAGCATCTGGGAAATTAAGCATCAAAGTAACTGCAGGAACAACTGTTAATGTAGGTGATGTAATTGCAACCATCGATACATCTGCCGAAGGTGCACCGAAAGTGGCAAAAGCGAAAACAGAATCTGCTCAGGCGCCTGCTGTCAAATTGGAAGAAAAACCTGCAGCAACTGCCGCATCTGCGCCATCATACGCAACAGGAACACCTTCTCCAGCCGCAGCCAAAATCATGACTGAGAATAACATCAAATCCAATGATGTTAAAGGATCTGGTCCGTCAGGAAGAATTACCAAAGGCGATGTAAATGCTTTATTGGCTGCAGGATTTGGTGGAAAAACTGCCGAAGGAAATCGTCGTTTGAAACGTGAAAAAATGACCACTGTGAGAAAGAAAATTTCTCAACGTTTGGTTAGCGTGAAAAACGAAACTGCTATGCTTACCACGTTCAACGAAGTGGATATGAGCGCCATC
>CAXNNF010000272.1:0-3283 GCA_964203455.1 Bacteroidia bacterium | reverse complement strand
AAATAACTGGTAACGATTCGCTTATGAGCGATTCGCTGGATGCATTGAATCGTATTCCTCAAGCTGTAATTGGTCCTCCTTTACCAGCAGCACCATTTAAAGAAACGATTACGGAGATATTGCCCAACTTCTTTTTTACGCAATACAGTAAAGACATGCAGGCGCATGATCGCCTAATTGATTCGGAAAGTTGGATTATATTGCTTTTGTTGGCGTCATTATTTTTGATTGGAATTATCAAAACCTATTATCAGAAAGAAACTCAAATTATCTTACTGGGTGTTTTTAAACGAGTAGGGTTAATCAAACTAATAAATGACGAAAACACCATGATGCGCAGATGCATTGTGCTGCTCATGCTATTGATTTTCATTGTTTCGCCGGTTTTTGTTTACCAACTTTCCGGTTTTTACAATCTCCAAACTGCATTCCTCCCTTATTTCCCTGCCTATTTTCAGTTGCTGTTGATTGGTGCCGGAGCGCTTAGTTTAAAGCTTCTAACCATACAATTCATTGGTCGTTTATTTTACACCCAAGATGAATCGTCGAGTTATGTTTTGTCGATTATTATAATGAATTGCATACTTGGAATTGCGTTTACTCCGATAACACTCGGCATCAAATTAACAAATGCGCCATTCAATGAGGTTTTCCTCAAAGCAGGAGTCTTCCTCTTTTGCTTGTTATATCTATATAGTTTAATAATTGGCTGGTTAGCAGGCTTTCGAAATAGCAGGCTTTCAAAGTTCCATTTGTTTTTATATTTTTGCAGCCTTGAAATCCTACCTGTGATCTTGATCGTCAAAGCAGTTAGAAATTTGATTTAAGTAAAAAGCATGAGCGCTACCACACAGGTTACTTCAGAGGAACAAGCGGGAAACTCGCGAGAGAAACGAGTGCGTACCATTCTCGTTACTCAGCCAAAGCCAGAGACTGAAAAATCTCCCTATTTCGATCTTGCTAAAAAATGCAATGTGAAAATTGATTTTCGATCATTTATTCATGTTGAAGGTGTTTCAGCAAAAGATTTCCGAAAAGAACGCATCAATATTCTTGAACACAGTGCTGTTATTTTAACCAGCAGAAATGCGGTTGATAATTTCTTTAATCTCTGCGCAGAGATGCGAATCACTGTTCCCGAATCGATGAAGTATTTCTGCATTAGTGAATCAACCGCTTTTTATCTGCAGAAATATGTGCAATACCGGAAGAGGAAAATCTTTTATGGCAATCAAAAGTTTAGTGAACTGATGGAAGTTATAAAAAGAAATAAAGCCGAGAAATACCTTCTGCTTTGCTCTGATATTCACAAAGATGAATACCCTGAAATTCTTGAAGAAGCCAAAATCGATTTTACAAAGGCCGTTATTTACAGAACTGTTTGCAGCGATTTAAGTGATTTATCGGATGTGAAATACGACATGCTTGTTTTCTTTTCGCCTTCAGGAATCAAGTCGCTTTTTCAAAACTTTCCAGATTTTAAGCAAAACGAAACACGCATCGCTGCTTTTGGTCCAACTACTTCTGCCGCTGTGAGAGAAGCCGACTTAATTCTCGATATAAACGCCCCAATGCCTCAAGCTCCTTCTATGACAATGGCCATTGAGCAGTATCTGAAAGTGGCTAATAAAGGACGATAATTTCGTTCCATGAATACATTTCCCAAAGAGGAACGGCTCCATGGAAGAACAACCGTTGCAGAAGTTTTTTCAAAAGGAAAACGCTTTCAATTAGATCCCTATAGAATTGTTTGGAGAACGCGGGCCCAAGATGATTTACCCTCTATTCGATTTGGCATCTCCGTTTCCAAAAAAATATCCAAAAAAGCAGTCGAGCGAAACCGTATTAAACGCTGCAACAGAGAAGCATATAGAGCTGTAAAGCAATCGTTTATAGAAGAGCTACTTGCTCAAAATAAACAGATAGATCTTTTTCTCGTTTATTCTGGGAGCATTGAAACGAACACTGAAGTATTAAAGGAGAAAATAATTCTAATTTTGAATCGTTTAATAGCCACACATGGCAAACCCATTAACTAAACTGTTTATTGCTATTATCCGGTTTTATCAGTTGGCTATTTCTCCTATATTGCCGAGTGCTTGTCGTTATTCTCCAACTTGTTCTTCATACGGAATTGAGGCCCTAAAGAAACATGGTGCTATTAAAGGCTGCGTATTAACAATAAAACGAATCATGCGGTGCAATCCTTGGGGAGGACATGGCGAAGATCCTGTACCTTGAATAAAATAAGAATATGAATATATTTCAAAAAACATCCAAAAAAATCCGATTTGCTTTTGCTGTTGTTTTTATCAGTGGCCTTGCATTGGTTTCGCAGAGTTTCAAAGACGACTACTTCGAAGTTTCCAAAAACCTCGACATTTTTGCTACCCTTTTTAGAGAGGTGAATTTGTATTATGTAGATGAAATTCAACCCGGACAACTTATCAAAACAGGCATCGATGCCATGCTCGAATCGCTCGATCCATATACGAATTTCATTCCCGAAGATGATATTGAAGATGCCCGATTCATGACAACTGGACAATACGGTGGAATTGGCGCATTAATTCGAACCAAAGATGATTTAATTGTCATTGCAGAACCCTACGAAGACGCTCCCGCCGCAAAAGCCGATTTAAGAGCAGGTGATGTGATTATTGAGATAGAAGGGAAAAGCACCAAAGGGAAAAACACCTCCGATGTAGTGAAGGTTCTGAAAGGTCAACCCAATACTCCTGTTAAGCTTTTGATTAAAAGAGAAGGCGAAGAAAAGCCGATTGAGAAAACAGTTATCCGTGAAGAAATCAAAGTGAATAATGTACCTTATTACGGAATGATTGACGATAAAATTGGCTACATAAAATTAACTGGATTTACTCAAGATGCAGGCCGAGAGGTAAAAGATGCGCTTACAAAACTGAAGGAAAATCCTGCGCTAGAAGGGGTTGTTTTGGATTTGAGAGGAAACCCAGGCGGCTTGCTTCGTGAAGCAATAAATATTGTAAACGTTTTTGTGGAGAAAAACATTGATATCGTAAGCACCAAAGGGAAAGTAAAAGAGTGGGATAAAATATACAAATCCTTGAATTCACCAGTCGATTTAACCATTCCTTTGGCGGTATTGGTGAATCGCTCTTCGGCTTCTGCCTCCGAAATTGTGAGTGGTTCCATTCAAGATTTGGATCGTGGTGTGGTTATCGGACAACGTAGTTTTGGAAAAGGGCTTGTTCAAACATCGCGACCATTGTCGTACAATACACAATTGAAAATTACGACTTCC
>CAXNNF010000271.1:0-3283 GCA_964203455.1 Bacteroidia bacterium | reverse complement strand
AAAGTCTTCCCCGATTGATTTGCTAACTCGCGGACCAATTATTATCATTGAATTGATTGTAGAGAGTAGGAGCACACAAATTAATCCACTTGCCAAATGAGCTATTGAAGGGCTGAGCGCATGCTCTGCGAATTTCATAACAATGTCAGGACAACCGCTTAATTCTTCCATAGGAATGACACGCAAGAAAGTGTAATTTAATGCGACGTAGATTATGGTAACGAAGGAGGTGCCAAGTAAGAGATTTTTGAAAATTTTCTTTTGGGCATTTTCAATTTCCTCTGTGATATAACAAAGGGAATTCCACCCGGAATAAGAGTAATTTATGAAAAAGAGTGAAATTGCGAATGCAGGCGTGAAAATCTCAGAGGTGAAGGCATGGTCAAATGCAAAATTCGTATTTCCAGTTTCAGGAACCGAAAGCCCAATGGCAATGATGGCTAGAATCGATAAAATTTTAATTGTGGTAAAAACAAATTGAAATTTAGCGCCAGCTATTTTCTTCAAAATGTTCAGCAAGGTTAGCAACAAGATAACAGATGCTCCTGCAGCGGCAGGAGCTATTGAAAACCCGAATTGTCGAGAAATCCAAGGGTTGAAATTATTGAAGTAACTGCCGAATGCAAAAGAAGCTGCGGCAATTGGTGCTGCAAAGCCAATAATTAACGATACCCAACCACTCAAGAAACCGAGTGAAGGGTGGTAGATTTTAGAAAGAAAAACATACTCTCCACCGCTGCGTGGCATTAGCACGGTTAGGCGAGAATAGCAAATAGCCCCAAGCATGGAAACGACACCTCCGATGAGCCAAAGTAGTAAAATTGCGTACCCCGAATGAATGTCTAATACTTGAAATCCTAAGGAGGTAAACACACCCGTGCCAATCATATTGGCAATTAAAATGGCTGCAATTTGACCCGGTCGGAAGTATTTCTTCATTTTACACGAATGTGTTTTCCGGGTATTAACACATAATTTGTAGCAAGACCGTTGAGTCTAATCAAGCGTTCGGGAGTCGAATTGTGCTTCGCTGCAATACTTTCCATAGTATCACCATCTGCGATTTTATGGTGAGTCAGCGCTAACATCCCGTCACCAGTAAGGTCTTTAACTCTTATTTTTCTTTTCGGAATTGTCTTGTTTGCGTAATTAATAATTTTAGCAAGGTCTAAAGGCACATCTTTGTAGCGCATTTCCCAGTGCAAGTGGGGCCCTGTTGAGCGTCCCGTGCTGCCTCCAAGACCGATAGTTTCTCCACATTTTACGCGTTGTCCTGGTACTACCGAGGTGCTTGAAAGATGCGCGTACCAAGTTTCTATACCGCTAGCATGTCGCACAATTACAATATTACCATAACCGCCATTGTTGAATCCCGCAAAACGAACCCTGCCGTCGAAAGCAGATTTTACAGGTTCACCCTGCTTAAGATTTAGATCCCAACCTGTATGAAGACGACTATACTCGCTTGTCTTTTTTCCTGGTACAGGCATTGTGAATTTTGTCAGCGTGTCGATGTAGATTACTTCAGAATTGATCGTAGCCTTTTCTGAGGATTTCCAGCCAGCATACAAACTTGCTGTATTCCAGTGCAGCCTATAGGAATTGTTGTCAATGTATATGCTGTCCTCTTCGTTTTCAGTAGTGTCAGCAATTATTTTAGTCTCCGCAATCATTGTGAAAGAGGAGAAAAGCAGTACCGTAAAGAGAATTTGTGCTAATATTTTTTTCATTTTATTTTTTTTGAGTTAAAATCAAGTGAGGTTCATTGTGTGAAATGTTGTAACCAATTCGAAAAGGCAATTCTGCGGGAGCATTCGTTGCAAAAGCCCTTTTTAAATCAGGCTGAATTCGACCAGCAAAAAGTCCGATTGGTTTTGTATATTTTCCGAACAATTGAACATTCCAAGTGGAATCGTTTAGAAAATTGAATGGAACTCCAGAATCATCTTGTAAAAGTGTTTTGGTGTTGGTTAAAATAAGGTCTCGAATTGTGCTGAAAGAAGGTTGATGCAATAAGTAAGATGCAGCTTTCAAAAACACGGATTTCCCGTCGATTGATTTGATATATTTTTGGAGTCCAATGTTTTTTTGCATGCCTCCGTTACTTATGTCGGTTGATATATATTGAATTATCTTTTTATGCGTTTGGTCAGGATTGCAGAGAATTAATGTAACCCCGAGTGCATTCGATTGAGTCGTTATTTTTTCAGTACCCAATGAGTCCAATTTGAAATATTCAATTTTTGAAACCATGAGTCCTTGTCTTCTTGCGTAGAAAAGCAGAAGAGGAAGAGTCCCGTTTAAGTCATTCTGATGTAATTCGGCATTCATGCTTATTGTCATGAAATACCCGCTTCTATTTGAAGTGTATAGGGCTTTTTTAATTTTCTTAATGTAATTTAGACATGAAGAGTCGGCTCTTAAATCACTACCAACAGAACCAATTGGCTCTAAACCAATCATGATAGTTTTTTTACTAATCGGAAAGAAACAATTGGAGTACAAAGCGTCCCCACCTGCAAATGGGTAAAATAAAGTAACGCTGTCCTGAGGTAAGTAATTCGTTTTTGTTACCCATGTTCTAATCTTCATGATTTTATTGGTGTCTACCAGCGCCCATTCGTTGTCTAATTCTTTTTTCATGTTCATCCATCCCGAGGAAAGTGCAATTTCCGAATAGTGTTTCATTGGTTCTATTCCAGAAATTATTGACGCGAAATCTGTAAGTAAGGTGTCGATGGGAATTTTTACTTGGGTTGTTTTTAAGGTATCTAGATTAACAGATACTTTTGGGGCCTCTTTAGGTTTAGGGCTTTCGTTGCAGCCGGAAATGACAAGAATTGATATACCTAAGCTAAAAAGTATAGTTGCGAAACGTATTTTTGGGATTGTCATAATAATTTTTTGGCCTGCGAAAATAAACTTTATTAACAGTAATCGCAAATAAATTGTTAATAACTAAGATCTTTTAAGGAGGCGAATCGCTCGGCGGTTTGATTTTCCTGCGAATTTTCCATGTTAAGTTTGCCGAAATATTTTTTGCGCTTATGGAAATGGTAAATTTAAAATCTCAGTATTTAAAGATAAAACCTGAGGTAGATGCTGCAATTCAGAGAGTTATTGATAGCGGTGTTTTTATCAATGGAGCAGAGGTGAAGACGTTTCAAACTAATTTAGAAAGTTATCTAAATGTGAAGCACGTCATTCCTTGCGCAAATGGGACAGATGCATTGCAAATTGCAATGATGGGATTGGGATTAAAGCCGGGCGATGAAGTGATAAC
>CAXNNF010000270.1:0-3296 GCA_964203455.1 Bacteroidia bacterium | reverse complement strand
TGTTTGGTTGCGATGTTTGTCAGACTGTTTGTCCTTGGAATAGATTTTCGAAACAACATCAAGAACCCGCATTTGACCCAGATTCCGAAATTATTGGGATGAAAAAGGCCGATTGGCAAGAATTAACCGAAGAAACCTTTAATCGAGTTTTTGGTAAATCGGCGGTAAAGCGAACAGGGTTTTTAGGATTGAAAAGGAACATTGATTTTATCTCGAACGCAGATTCCTAATCGTTCATTCTTGATCGGAGCTCCAACGATAAGTTTGTTGATCCAAACCCGCTAGATCTATTACGCGATCAACGACTGTCGCTGCTAATTCTTTAAAATTATTGGGTTTAGAATAGAATGATGGACTAGCCGGACAGATTATTCCTCCAGCTTCTGTAATGGAAGTCATGTTACGAAGATGAATGAGACTATAGGGTGTATCACGAACAACAAGAATCAACTTCCTTCTTTCTTTGAGAGCTACATCTGCAGCACGAGTCATTAAATCATCTGAAAAGCCATTAGCAATTCGGCCTAATGTTCCCATTGAACATGGGCAAATGATTACAACATCAAACTTAGCAGACCCGGAAGCAAAGGGTGCGAAAAAATCATTCTTTGCATAGGTTTTAAAAGGAAGATTTTCATAGGATTTATCTCCAAGTTCGAATTCCCAAACATCTTTGGCATTGTCCGAAAACACCAAACCAATTTCCTGAATCTGACTGCTCAGTTCTTTGAGTTTTTCAAGAAGCACCTGAGCATAAACAGATCCACTTGCACCTGTAATCGCAACAGCAATTTTCAGCTTTTTCATCCTTTAAAAATTAACTAAAAACCGACCCATAATGCATGAAGTATACTGCCCTTTATTGAGTCGGAAACTTGTGTTTTGATCATGGTTTCGAACGGGGAAGATGCTGTTTGCTGATCGGACATTAAAAGACCATTTCTCATTAAACTTCCATGTTCCTCCAACGGTAAAAGAAAGGTCAAACGGCTTAAATTGTTCACGAGAAGAATAAATTCCACTCATATCACCATCAAGATCTTCTTCCCTATGCCCAAAATAAACACCAAGCGAGGGACCTATTTCGAGATTAAGTTTCTTGTTATAATTGTATTGAAATACAAGCGGGACTTCGATATAATGTAAGCGCAACAAATATAAAGTTGGGATAGAATCGCTTGGACGGAGATTCTTATGAGCACCTTTTCCTAAATAGGCCATTTCCATTTGAAGCGCGGATTTTTCACCCAATTTCATGCGAACAAATGCACCCAACGTTGGACTAAGCTTATTATAACCCGCTAAGTTATCGCCAGTAATTTGACTGGTATTGATGCCAAAGAGCAAACCGCCTTGAAATACTTTAGTAGGAGCATTCTGAGAAAACCCAGAAATTGGTAAAACAAATGCGAATGCAAAAGATAAAACTATTCGATAAATCGACATTAGTTAATCTCTTTGTCTTCGGCCTGAACCACTTCCTTTGATGATGTCCTAGTTATTAGTGCAACAACAGAAACATGGTCGGCATTCCAAATAGCTGGAATAGAATATGAAGCCGTTGTGATAAATTCCTCACCAACCGCAAAAGTTGTTTGTGTGCTTAGCGATTCACCCCAAGCACCATTCAAGCCAGCACGAAGCATGTGACGATGTGTGTATGATTGAATTAATGATGGACTTGGAAGACTATAATCTTTCTGCGCACTAACAATGCTATCTTCGGTAAGATAGAAAATAATATTAAGGCCTTCTTCAATGTCTTGAAGTATCTTGGTTCGAACTGAAACATTCAACGAGCGATCTGTTGCCGAATATGTTGGCGTAATCCACATAAATGCTTCTGGAGGTAAAGCTAATAATTCACTCGATTTTGCTTCCCATGCGTCTTTTGAAAGAATGGTAATACCATCAAACGATTTTCTATTAACCAAGCCATTGGGAAGTCCCGCTATTTCATTTCCAAAATTCTGCTCAATTTCAGTTCCAATTGTTGTGCGATAATCATTAGAATAATACGAGCCTGATGGTTCGGCAAAATACCCAACATGCAATGCCATTGATACAATTTTATCACCTCTAAGTTGACTAATCTGCTCTAGTACTTCGGCTGCTCTTGGACAATTTCCACAAGTTTGCCCAGTAAAATCTTCAATGAAAACTTTCCGCATTACAACCTCCGTATCATTAACCGCAGTTGTTGTAACTGCTTGACCATACGGAGCATCAATTTTATCGCAGCTAGAAAAAGCTATTACTAGCAATGCAGAGAAAAATAGAAGGGTATTTTTCATAATCATAAATTTAAACATAAATCAGCAACACTCAAATTTAAAAACTGCTTGTTATAGAAATTGAAAATCCATTGGATGCAGGCACATTTCGGCAAACACCACCTACACAAAAGATACCTGCACGCTGACGACCGTATTGAAGCATGATACGATTGCCATTTTTATTGAATCCAGTATTTCCTGTAACGTAATGAATCTGTTTGGCTGAATCAGGGTTGCCATAATTGTATTGATCTATAACAGCAACAAACCAATTTGGGGCAAACGTATATTCAATCATTCCCATTGCCCAACTTCCAAAATCTTGCTTACTTAAAAGTGATTGAGCTTCAACACGAATTGTATGAGATGCATTGATTTTATATGCTACATCCACAACAGCCATATCCGCGAAAATAGTTCCGAATCCACTCAAACCTTGAATAACATCTTTATTGTAAACCCAATTCAAATACATAACAGTTGCTTTCCATTTTGCATTGAATTTTCTATGTATTTCAATATGGAAATCACGAAAAATCATCTGTTTCCCAACTTCAAAAAACGGAGAAGAATACCCTAAGGTGTCATTTTCAACTGCATTTTTAACAATACCATTCGTACCAGAAAAATTCACCTTTATTTCTGTTCCATAATTGCCGCCTAACTTTGACCCCTTCTTTAAACGATAATTGACCTCTGCTTGAAATCCCATTTCGCCGTTTGGCTGAGTTGCATATGGATAAATAGTTGCTGGCAAATTGTATGTGTGTTGCTGAGCCATTGCAGGTAAGAAATTCACATTAGATCCAATTCCAGTGGCAGTTCTGTCTGAGCGAAAATCAAAATTATCGAGGCGTTTGGCAGATAAAAGAATTCCGAGTCCTTTTGTTGAATACGTTGTTGTTACAGATAATGCTTGACCAGGATGATATATTGTATTATTGGTTGCATTCGGATCATTAATTTTATAACCATATTCCGATTGCAGATTGAATTTACCACGAATAATATTAATTCTAC
>CAXNNF010000269.1:0-3297 GCA_964203455.1 Bacteroidia bacterium | reverse complement strand
CAACTTGGGAGCGCTGTGCCGCTAACCGCGGTGAACTGGGCTTCGGGGAGTAAATTCATGCAAGTAGAAGTGGATTTTGGAACCGGCTTCACCGATGTGGGCACGCAGCAGATGTTGAGTGTGCCGTTTGCGTTGTATGCAGGGAATGGTTTTGCCGGGATTTCGCTTTCGGGCGACACGCTTCACTTTGAAAACGGACAATTCGCAATCATAAATGGAATTAGCGCTTCAAATGGTGGTCCTCAGCGCCCGAGAGTCATTTATAATCACACGTGTGGCACTCCGAATGTTCACAATCCGATTCGAACCTATGGTAATATGATAGACCAGGAGGGAAACTCATACAACACTATTGTCATTGGCTCTCAAGAGTGGATGGCGGAGAATTTGAACACCTCCATTTATCGTAATGGAGATCCAATACCTAACATAATCGATAATATTGAATGGAGCACAACAACCACAGGGGCATATGGCATTTATGATGATAACGTGAATTATACCTGTCCTTACGGCAAACTTTATAATTGGTATGCATGCGTGGATGAGCGAGAACTTTGTCCAACGGGCTGGCATTTCCCATCAGATGCCGAATGGAATCAGTTAATCAATTTTGCAGGTACCACGGCAAATGCGGGAATATCGTTGAAGTCAACTGTTAACTGGGGTGTAAATAATGACCCCATTGGCTATGCTAATAATAACTCTGGATTCTCAGGAGTTCCGGCAGGAGCTCGAAGTGAGGTTGGAATCTATGGTGGACTTGGTGGTAATCAGAATTTTTGGTGCGATAATGAAACATCAGCCACCGAAGCTTGTTTTCGTTACCTGCAGTATTATACCGGCGACGTATTCTCCTCGAATATCAATAAACAGCATGGTATGTCTGTAAGATGTTTAAAAGATTAAGGTTTTCAATTGATGCTCACCATCGATACCTACCTCTCCACATTAGGAATCTTTAATGAGAAGACAATTGGGCCGCTTTAGTTTCGACGCTGGTCTAGTCGCTTTTAATCTAACCTCTTCCGATTTTGAAAATGTATACAAATTTTCAACAAATGTCTTATGAGGTTAGAAGTGGATTATTTTTAAATCGGATCCTTGAGTGGGAAATATTCGAGGTTTTAATGTAAAGATCAACGATGTCTATGAAAGAGGTTCATGTAGCGGCTGCAGTAATTGTTAGAGATGAAAAGGTTCTTTGTGTTCAAAGAGGAGAGAACAAGTTAGCATACATCTCAAAAAAGTGGGAATTCCCTGGAGGGAAGGTGGAGGCTGGAGAGGCATTAGAAGACACAATCAGAAGAGAGATTTTGGAAGAATTGAATCTCCAAATAGCTGTTCGAGAATTTTTAATTCAAGTAAACCATGAATACCCAGATTTCAAGTTGAAAATGGATACATTCATTTGTGAGATAGATCGTGGAGAACCCATTCTGACAGAGCATATAGATTTTAAGTGGTTATTGAAGGATGAAATGGCAGCACTTGATTGGGCGGCTGCCGATGTGCCAATCGTAGGAAAATTACTGGGCAATGGGTAATATGTTAGAGGATTTTCACGGAAGTATTCAAACGAGTTTTTTCGATAAATCAGTACCATCACATTGGGGATATCGATCTCAATTGTTGATTAATCAGAAGCATCCTGCAAAAAAGATTCTCACGAGCATTATTCAAGAGTTAGATCGTTGTGACTTCTTTTTTATTTCGGTGGCTTTTGTAACAACCAGTGGAATTGCTACCATAATTAATAAATTGAAGGAACTAGAAAATCGAGGTGTACAAGGTGAGATTCTCGTTTCCCAATATTTGAATTTCACTCAGCCTGAAGCTCTAAAACGATTATCCCAGTTTAAGAACATTCATTTGAAGGTTTCTACTACGGGTAACGCACATTCCAAGGCATATATCTTTCAAAAACAAGGACACTATAGTCTTATCGTTGGAAGCTCCAATCTTACAGCGCAAGCCCTAACTACCAACCAAGAATGGAATCTTAAAGGAACAGCACTGGATTCCAGTGGACTTGTTGATGAAGTTTTGCATCAGTTTCGAGTGGATTTTAATTCGGCCATTGATGTAACTGCAACCTATATTGCCGAGTACGAATCGCTGTATTCGAGGTTGCTCGTTCACAATAAGGGGGAGTTACCGGACGAATTCAAGGAAGAAAGTGAGTTTGTTTCTCCTAATTTGATGCAGCGTGAGGCCTTAAAGAATTTGCAAAATCTGCGCTCTGATGGCAAAGAAAGGGCATTGGTTATATCGGCTACTGGCACAGGAAAAACGTTTTTGGCTGCATTTGATGCCAGAGTATTTAATCCCAAAAGGCTTCTATTTGTTGTTCACCGCTTGACAATAGCCAAAGCTGCTATGCAAACCTTTCAGCGTGTTTTCGGAAGCGATAGAACCATGGGCCTATATTCTGGTAATAAGCGTGAGCTTGATTGTGATTTTGTGTTTTCTACAATTCAAACGATTTCGAAGGATGAGCATCTTGGGAAATTTTCTCAAGATCAATTTGATTATATTATTGTAGATGAATCTCATCGCTCAGGTGCGGATTCATACCTAAATCTGCTTAAGTATTTTACTCCCAAGTTTTTGTTGGGAATGACAGCTACCCCGGAAAGAACAGATGGAAATAATATTTTCAAGTTGTTCGACCATAACATTGCTTACGAGATTAGGTTGAACAGGGCGATGGAGGAGGACTTGTTGTGCTCATTTCATTATTACGGTGTTACAGATTTGTTTATCGACGGATCTTTAGTTGATGAGCATATAATGTTTAACTCTTTGATTTCAGAGGAACGAGTAAGTCGAATCATTGAATCATCGAAATTTTACGGAAGTGATAACGGCATAACGAGGGGACTTATCTTCTGTTCTAGGAGAAATGAAGCCCTTGAATTATCTCGACTTTTCAATGAAAGAGGATTTAGAACAGTAGCCTTAATTGGTGATAGTTCAGAGGAAGTTCGAGCTCGCTCGATTGAGCGCTTGGAATCTAGTATTCTGGAAGATCGATTGGATTATATTTTCACGGTAGATGTATTCAATGAGGGAATCGATATACCAAAGTTGAATCAAATTATCATGTTGAGGCCAACGCAGTCAGCCATTGTATTTGTGCAGCAATTGGGACGTGGCTTGCGCAAGGCGGCTGGCAAAGGTTATCTGACGGTTATTGACTTCATTGGTAACTACAGTAGTAATTATATGATTCCAATGGCTTTGTTTGGGGATAATTCTTACAACAAGGATACTTTGCGAAAGTTGGTTGCTGAC
>CAXNNF010000268.1:0-3302 GCA_964203455.1 Bacteroidia bacterium | reverse complement strand
CAGCTTCATTATAAACTAGAATTTTTCCGTTTCTATCGTAAATAACGCCACGTTCTGGATATTCAATTTTATGGCGAAGTGCATTGTCGTTTGCTGCTAACTTGTAGCGATCTTCAATGACCTGAATGTAAAATAATCGAATCAAAAAGATCGATATCAGGGTAATGAAAATTGCACTGATTACATATTTGCGATCCGAAAAAAGATTCATTTGGTGACTTCGCGATTACCCTGTGTGAGAAATTGACTCAGAACTACCAGAAAAAGTGTGCTTATGCTACATGTTATAACACGCAACAACAACTCGAAAAAATTCAAGAAGTTAAATGATTCTATTAGGAAAAGAGTAAAATGATGAACAAATATGAGGGACGAGGCATAAATCAAAAAGTTGCTAGTTCCCATTCCACTCATCGTGAGTTTCAACGTTGTTTCGTAACCCTCACGTGGTGCAATAATATGTAAAAAACCAGGACGAAGAAATCCAATTATCAAGCAGGCCGATGCATGCATTCCTGCTGTACCACTAAAAAGATCAATTGATAATCCCGTTATAAAACATATACATAATAGAAAGATTTTATTTATGTTCACGGGAAGCATGAGTATAAATAACACATATAAATATGGGTTAAGGAAGCCATTTAAAATCCCACTTATTTCAATCTGATTCAGAACAAGAACCTGAATAAAGATCAACAAAATAAAACGTACTATCTGAACTAGTATTTCGCCAATCATTGAATAACGAGGTTTTTAGCTTCTATCGTATCGCGTTCCGATTTTAGCAGATTGCGAATTACATAAACATAGGATAACTTTTGAAAATCGGTGGCTAATTTCAGCTTGATTTCTTTGAAACTTTCTCCACTTGTTCCAATTTCGGATACCACTCCTACTAAAATATCGCGAGGGAAAATGCCCGAATAAGTACTAGTTACAATGGTATCTCCAACTTTCACTTGAGCGTGACTAGGAATATCTAATAACTTAGCAATTTGAGGATTTTCACCGTCCCAAACCGAAGAACCAAAGTAATTGTTCTTCTTTATTTTGGATGATATTTTTGTGCTGCTGTGAAGTATAGAAATAACTGTGCTAAAATGTTCGGAAACATCTTTCACAATTCCAACAACGCCATTACTTCCCATAACGGCCATCTCAGGTTGAATTCCTTGCAGACTCCCTTTGTCGAGGGTGATGTAGTTGTTTACGCGTGAAACACTATTGTTCACTACACGTGCACTGATATATTCGTATTGTTGTAAACCGATGGTGTCGTTTACTCGAAGAACACGAAAACTTGGATCGTAAAACGATACCGAATCGGCACGGCGAAGTCGCGCATTCTCAGCCGAAAGTATGCGATTCGTTTCTCCCAAAACTAAATAATCGGTTACGTTACTGTATGCGGTGTATACTTTCCCAACGAGTTCGTTGGATGTACTTATTACAGCCGCACGTTGATAAGTGGAGTTGCGAACAAGCAAAATACCTGAAACGACCTCCAGCAAGAGAAAGACAATAAAGAAATTGTATTTTCTAATGAGGAGGAAAAAATTCCGCATAGTTTATTATTATCAAAAAGAAATATCCAATTATCGGATAAGGAACTTGAATTTGTCACGATTTTTCAAAGCGATTCCCGTTCCACGAGCAACTGCACGAAGTGGATCTTCTGCAATGTAAACAGGAAGTTTAGTTCTAGCAGAAATACGTTTATCTAATCCGCGTAACATGGATCCTCCACCAGCAAGATAAATTCCAGTCCGGTAAATATCCGCTGAAAGCTCTGGTGGTGTCATCTCCAATGCATTCAAAATAGCCGTTTCAATTTTCGCAATTGATTTATCTAAACAATGTGCAATTTCTTGATAAGAAACCATAATCTCTTTTGGAATTCCAGTCATCATATCTCTTCCATGAACAGCGTAATCGGCTGGTGGATTATCGATTTCAGTTAGCGCAGCACCAACTTCAATCTTAATACGTTCGGCAGTTCGTTCTCCAATATGAATATTGTGTTGACGACGCATGTAATCTTCAATATCAGAGGTGAAATCATCACCCGCAACACGAATACTTTTATCGCAAACAATTCCACCCAAGGCAATTACTGCAATCTCGGATGTACCTCCTCCAATGTCAATAATCATATTTCCCATCGGTTCTTCCACGTCGATACCAATACCGATAGCCGCTGCCATAGGTTCGTGAATTAAATACACTTCTTTGGCGCCAGCATGTTCGGCTGAATCTCGAACGGCACGTTTTTCCACTTCGGTAATCCCAGATGGAATACAAATTACCATAACCAAAGAAGGTGAAAATATTTTACGACCTGGATTTATCATTTTAATCATCCCGCGAATCATGTGCTCCGCTGCGTTGAAATCGGCAATAACACCGTCTTTTAAGGGACGAATGGTTTTGATGTTTTCATGGGTTTTTCCATGCATCTGTTGTGCTTGCTTTCCAACGGCAATCACTTTGCCTGTCGAACGCTCAATGGCGACAATAGATGGTTCGTCAACCACAACTTTATCGTTGTGAATGATGATCGTATTGGCTGTTCCAAGATCGATCGCAATTTCCTGAGAGAAAAAATTAAATAAACCCATGTTGTTTCTGAGTTGGTATCAATGTTTAAAATGTCTTATTCCTGTAATAACCATCGCAATTCCCAAGCGATTGGCTGTATCTATGCACTCTTGATCTCGAACCGAACCTCCAGGCTGCACAATGGCTGAAATGCCAGCTTCTGCAGCAAGTTCAATATTGTCGTGGAATGGAAAAAATGCATCAGAAGCTAGAACAGCTCCTTTTGTTTCAAATCCCATACGTTGACATTTCTCGATGGATTGCTTCACTGCATCTACACGGGAAGTTTGCCCTGTTCCACTAGCTAGTAATTGTAAATTTTTAACAAGAACAATGGCATTAGATTTTGTGTGCTTCGCTAAAATTCCTGCAAATTGAAGATCTGCAATACTTGAAGAATCGGGTTGATTCTGAGTAACAGTTTTGAAGTCGGAAGCATTCTCAATGCGGGTGTCTCGATCTTGAATTAATGTTCCGTTGAGAGAAGAACGTAATTGGGTTTGAGGCCAATCGAATTTTTTTGTTTGAAGTATGATTCTGTTTTTCTTGCTTTTAAGTATTTCTAGCACTTCCAAAGAAGATCCGGGAGCTAAAATGACTTCGAAAAAAATAGAATCAACCTCTTTTGCTGTGTCAATTTCAAGCGGGGTGTTGAATATAAAAATGCCCCCGAATGCCGAAAGTGGATCCCCAGCCAAAGC
>CAXNNF010000267.1:0-3302 GCA_964203455.1 Bacteroidia bacterium | reverse complement strand
TTCCGGATCTTTCGGAATCAAAAGCAAACGAATGCTCTCTTCCAATTCGCTTTGTTCTATTTCGAGAAGAGTAATTTCTTCTTTTGCCATAGCACGAAATGCCTCGTCAGATTCGGCATACATCAGTTCGTTTGCTGAACGTAAATCGTCGAAAATTTTACGATAACGGGTTCCTGCTTCAACAACTGCTTGCAAATCTTTGTATTCTTTGTTCAGTCGCTTAAAACGCGTCATGTCAGAAATAACAGAAGGATCCGATATTAAAATCTCCACTTCCTCGTATCGTGCACGAATGGCTTCTAGTCTTGGTAAAAGGGTATTGTCTTCCATGAGCGGCAAAAATAGAGTTTTATCCCTCGTATTCGAATGTTCCGTTTGAAGATTGAATGGTTAATTTTTTAGATGCGGCATTCTCAACGCGTCCAACAATTTTTGCCTCAACGCCAAATGATTCGGATATCGCAATTAAATCATTGGCTATTTCAGAAGGAACATAGAGTTCCATGCGATGGCCCATGTTAAATACACGGTACATTTCACTCCATTCTGTTCCAGAAGCTTCCTGAATAATTTGAAACAATGGAGGTATTTCAAAGAGATTGTCTTTGATTACATGAAGATTCTCCACAAAATGCAAAATCTTGGTTTGTCCACCGCCACTGCAATGAACCATTCCATGAATATGCTGGCGATGTTTCTCCAACATTTTCTTAATTATCGGCAAATACGTTCGTGTTGGAGAAAGCACCAATTTTCCATAATCGATATCGAGGCCAGGTACTTTATCCGTAAGATTAAATTTCCCACTATAAATTAAATGCTCGGGTACTTCGGGGTTAAAACTTTCTGGATATTTCGCACTTAACTCTTTCGAAAAAACATCGTGTCGAGCAGATGTTAGTCCATTACTTCCCATTCCTCCATTATACGAATCTTCGTAAGTCGCTTGACCAAAAGAGGACAAACCAACAATAACATCTCCTTCTTGAATGCGGCTATTATCGATTATATCGGAACGTTTGATTCTAGCTATAACTGTTGAATCGACAATGAGTGTTCGAACCAGATCTCCCACGTCAGCCGTTTCTCCACCCGTAAGAATTACATCTGAGCCCATTGATTTAAACCAATCGCACAGATATTGATTTCCCTGAATGATTGCAGAAATAACTTCTCCTGGAATGTTATTTTTATTTCGACCGATTGTTGATGAAACCAAAAAATGATCGGTTACACCCACACAAAGTAGATCGTCGGTATTCATTACCAAAGCGTCTTGAGCTATTCCTTTCCAAACAGAAAGATCGCCTGTTTCTTTCCAGTAAATATAAGCAAGTGATGACTTTGTTCCAGCTCCATCAGCATGCATTACTAAAGCATATTCGGGATTCGCACTTAATGTATCGGGAATGATTTTACAGAATGCTTTTGGAAATAATCCCTTGTTTGTATTACGAATAGCAGCATGTACATCTTCTTTTTGGGAAGAAACGCCTCTGGCTTTATATCGTTCGTTTGCTTGCATCATTATAAAAAAAAACATCCCACCATCAAGGCAGGATGTTCAATAATTTCAATTCCAAAAATTAGTTTTTAGGTTTAGCGGGAGTCTGAACCGGTGCTGCAGGTGTTGGTGCTACAGCTGGATCTTTAACGGGCTCAACCTGTAAGTTGTCGCGCTTAATCTCTTGAACATCGGTTTCAACCTCAGTATCTTCATCAACCGATTCAATTTTCGGAGCTTTGAATTCTGGAGATCCGACAGCAGGAACAAACGTGGTACTTGTTATACGGAATTCCGTACGACGATTTAACTGATGTTCTTCTTCAGAACATTTAACTCCGTCTTTACAGCGATTCAACAATTTTGTTTCTCCGTATCCTTTAGCAGCTAAACGAGCAGGATCAATTTTCTGTTCAATTAAATAATCAACAACCGACTGAGCTCGTTTTTGAGAAAGTACAATATTCGATTTAGCAGCATCGCGTGAATCGGTATGTGACATCAACTCGACTGTGATATTTTGATTGTCTTTCAATGTTTGAATCAAGCCGTTTAGTGAATCTCTAGATTCAGGACGTAAATCAAATTTACCTAAGTCGTACTCAATTTTAGGCAAACGGATTGGACCTTTCTTGGTTGTTTTTAAAAAGAAATCTTTTTTGAAATCGCGTCCTACTGATTCTCCAACGGTGGTTTCTGTTCCTTTGTCGTTTAAGAAATCGGTTGAACTTGAAACAAATTCGTAGGTGTTACTTTCGCGGAACTTGGTGTTGTCGAAATAATAAGAACCCGTTTTATCCGTAACTGATTCATAAGTCATTCCGTCTTTGTCGACCATCGATACTTTAGCACCTACTAGTGGAGCTTTTGTTTCGAAGTCATAAACATAACCACCAATGGTGAAAAGAACTGGAGGAACACTAAATTCATAAATATCTGTTCCACCTTTTCCACCTGGGCGACTCGAAGAGAAGTAACCTTTTTCTACTTTCCCTTGGAAGATAATTCCAAAATCATCTGTTTCGGAATTCAATGGAAATTTCAAGTTTGAAACGGCAGACCATTTACCTTTTACCAATTTCGCCTCAAATATATCCAAACCTCCCATTCCAACATGTCCGTTAGAAGAGAAGAAAAGTGTTGAATCGTTACGAAGTGTTGGATATAACTCATCGCTTGCTGTATTTACTTGTGGCCCAAGATTGATTGGTTCGCCCCATGTTTTTGCTTTCTTGTCGAAAAGTGCTTTCCAAATATCTCGTCCACCCATACCACCTGGCATATCGGAAGCAAAATAAAGTGTTTGTTCGTCATCGGTTAACCAAGGATGACCAACAGTAAAGCTATCGGCAGCAAAAGGAACCAAAATAGGTTCATCCCAATTATTTCCTTTTTTGCGCGTTGTGAAAATCTGGCAGCCTTTGATTTTGTTCTTATCGTATGCGCAACGAGTGAAAAACATCACACTGAATTTATCATTCATTGCAGCTGCACCGTCGTTATACTTTGAATTTAAAGGTTCTTTAAAAGAAGTAGGAGTACTCCATTTTCCGTTTTTATCGAGTTTTGCCTCATATAAATCGGAGAATGATTCGCCTGTCCAACCATCAACACCGCTTCCGATAGAACCTTCGCGACTTGAAGTAAAGATAACCTCCTTGAAATTCTTACGTGTGTAAATAGCGGAGAAATCATCAAATTTAGAATTCAAAGGTTGCACATTGCTAACCATATGCTTTGTTGGAGCTGCTTTCCACTTAACAGACAATTTGCAACTTTCAGCTCCGGCAGGTCCACG
>CAXNNF010000266.1:0-3311 GCA_964203455.1 Bacteroidia bacterium | reverse complement strand
GCTTCAAAAACCATTTAGGAATCGGCTCTTCCGACTCGTTCTCATTGCTATCAATGAAAAGATACGTACTCGCCAACTCCTTGTTGGGCCTCTCCTCCAATTCAATTGCGGATTTCAGAATTCCCTTTCGAGTATTGATTCCAAGCCCTAGTTCCTATTAAGGTTTTGTGATTTTGTTTTCATGATATATTGAGTTAATAAAAATAAATAAATATTTTGCTAAATCTTCGTCATCATTTCAATTTAACTTATTTTTCATTAAAACTAATTAGGTTTTTTTAAATAAAAACCTAATTAGCAAATCTAAACCTTTTCGAGATTTTCAGCGCTAGGGATAGAAGCGTCAGCCCGCAAGCCCTTTGGGGCTGAAGACTATAGCGCATAGCCCGACCCAAAATACGTTTTTTCGAAACGGTGTTTGGGGAGCGCCCAAAGCAACATTTTCGTTCCCGTATTGCTTTGAATTAAAATCTATCTTTGCCACAAACAGTCTGCCTTGTCGCGAGGTATTTGCAAAAGTACCGCGAGGAAAGTCCGGGCAACACAGAGCATCCTGCTTCCTAACGGGAAGGCTGTGGAAGGGAAACCAACCACTGACAGCAAGTGCCACAGAAAAAATACCGCCATTTTTTCGGAAATGGTAAGGGTGAAAACGCGGGGTAAGAGCCCACGACGCATTTGGCGACAGGTGTGATGGTAAACCTCAGGAGTTGAAAGTCCAAATAGGCAAGAGATGAGGCTGCTCGTCTAAGATCTTCGGATCGCTCTTGCGGGTAGGGCGCTAGAGCCTGCTGGCGACGGCAGGCCCAGATAAATGACAAGGGTTGTTCTTTCGGGAACAATACAGAACCCGGCTTATAAGACTGTTTTATTTTTCTTCTAATGGAGTGAATTTAGGTTGAAATGCAAAAATAATCGACGCTTTGTTCATTTTATCAATAAGAAATTTTGGTTTGAAATTTTCGAATTAAAAATTAAATACATAGTGTTGATAGGCATTTCAGGAGATTAAAACGGGGCCAACGAGATGTGTCGGAAGCGTAGTGAATAAGTGTACCTTTGCGGCTCAATATATATAATGACTACTTTTTCTGAATTGGGGCTCCGTCCGGAGCTTCTGGAGGCAGTAACCCAGATGGGGTTCACGACTCCAACACCTATCCAGGAGCAGACAATACCACTGCTTACTGAGAACATTACCGACCTTGTTGCACTTGCTCAAACCGGAACCGGCAAAACTGCTGCGTTTGGATTGCCATTGCTAAACATTATGGATGAAGAACGCCGCACTCCGCAGGCGCTTATCCTCTGCCCTACCCGCGAACTCTGCATGCAGATTACCAAAGATTTGGAAGCTTTCTCTTCAAAAATGCCATTGGTGAAAATAGTTGCCGTTTACGGAGGAACTGCTATTACTACACAAATTAGCGCCATTAAACGCGGTGTTCAAATTGTGGTAGCTACCCCAGGACGTTTGAAAGATCTTATCGATCGTAAAGCCATTGCCTTGGGCGAAGTGGAAACTTTGGTTCTCGATGAGGCCGACGAAATGCTCAACATGGGCTTTCGCGAAGACATCGATTACATCTTAGCTACTACACCTGAAGAAAAACAAACTTGGTTGTTTTCTGCAACCATGCCTTCGGAAGTTGCTTCTATTTCGAAACGTTACATGGTTTCTCCGGTGGAAATTTCTGTTGGAAAGAAAAACCAAGGTGCGAGCAACATTAGCCACGTGTATTACATGGTGAGCAACCACAACCGTTACAACGCATTAAAACGTATTGCCGATAATCACCCGGATATTTACGGAATCATTTTTTGCCGTACGAAAATTGAAACGCAGGAAATTGCCGAAAAGCTAATCAAAGATGGTTACAATGCCGATTCTTTGCATGGCGATTTAAGTCAGGCGCAACGCGATGCCGTGATGCGTAAGTTCCGTAACAAGAACCTGCAAATGCTTGTTGCAACCGATGTTGCAGCTCGTGGAATTGACGTAGATAGCATTACGCACGTTATTCATTACAACCTTCCGGACGATTCGGAAAGCTATACACATAGAAGTGGAAGAACTGCACGTGCTGGTCGTTCTGGAATTTCTTTGGCTATTATTACACCGCGCGATATCAGCAAGATTCGTCAGGTGGAACATCGCATTGGAACACAGTTTACACACAAACAAGTTCCAACTGGAATTGAAGTGTGCGAACAACAACTTATTTACCTGGCAAAGAAAGCGCATGATGTTGCGGTAAACCCAGACATCGAACAATACCTTTCTTCTATTCTCGAAACATTTGAGGATATGAGCAAGGAAGAAGTTCTTAAAAGCTTCCTTTCACTTGAGTTTAACCGCTTTCTTGAATATTACAAGAATGCTTCCGACCTCAACGAAAATCGCGGACAAGGTTCTGAACGCGGAGGAAGAACAGCTGGTGTTGCAATGACTCGTTATTTCGTGGGTGTTGGTGAATTAGATGGATTTGACAAGTCAGGAATGGTTCGTTTGCTTTGCGATACCACCGGATTACCAAACGAAAAAATTGGTAAGATTGAATTACGCAGAAGCTTTTCCTTCTTTGAAGTTCCGCCTCAATTCGAACATATCGTTGAATCGAAATTTGAGGAATTCGCTGTTAATGGAAGATCTGTAAGAATTGAGAAAACCGTTGGCGATAGCGGCGGCGGCGAAAGACGCAGCGGTGGCTATGGTGGTGGAAGTGCTGGCAGCAAAAGCTGGTCAAATGATCGTCCATCGGCTGGCAAATCTCGTCCATTCCGTGAAAAAGAAAGTGGAGGCGGCGGTTACCGTTCTGGAGGAGGATCTTCGAGCGGTGGCGGCGGCGGTTTTAAAGGAAGAAAGAAATATTAATTCTCGATACAGGTTTAACGCTTGATTACCTGACGTTTGAACGTATTGCTAGAAGTACTTAGCGATACTACATATTGTCCGGCACTCAAGCGTTTTACTTTTTCCAGTTGCAAGAGATTGTTGATGTAAGGGTAAACGTGCACACTTTCTTCTGCAATTTGCTTCCCCGAAAGTTTGAATATTTTCACTTGTACATCTTGCTCTTTGATTGAGAAAAACTCAATGGTTACTCCATCAATAAAGGGATTGGGATACACATTCACCAAACTATCTTGAACATCTTTATTCATTTTGAGTTGTGAAAGGATAGAATGTGCGAGCAAGAAATCCGGAATACCGAATCCTTTTTTCTCATCTGGAGTTGCAAACTGATCGGCGCTCTGTTCGATTGCTTTAAATACTTCCATCGATGTGGCTTCGGGATGTGCTTGCCATA
>CAXNNF010000265.1:0-3314 GCA_964203455.1 Bacteroidia bacterium | reverse complement strand
GAAGTCCTTTGGATTTATGAACGGTCATAATACGAACGGCATTGGCATCTTGAGGTAAAGTAATACTGAGCTTCTCGCGTTTTTCTTCCCAGAATTCGAGAAATAAAGGAATGTCAATGGCAGCTGAACGTCCTGAATTCCATACAGCTTCCAAGAAAAATTGCAAATAGGTGTTCGTTTGAATATCGATATCGAATGTTTCACAAATACTAAAACAACATTCCAACAGGGACATGCTTCGGAGTTGGGCCAATTGCAAAGTCATTCCTGCTGTCTGCATTAATTTCAGCACACTCTTTTCACCCATTCGTTCTTTAGTTAGTAAATCATGAATGTTGGTATAAGGAAGTTTATGATTAACAATCAGATACTTGCATACAACCAATAAGTTTAATGATGTATTTGATCCAATCATTATATTCATCCAAGCCACCAATAATGATACTTCGGGTGCATTTTGAACCAATAATGATTCGCTCGAAATAACGTCAATGTCATTGTTTAATAGATGCCCAGCGAGCAATGTGCCTTGTTGATTTTTTTTGGTGAGAATAGCAATGTCACGTAGTTTATAGTTCTTGTTATCACGCAAATCCTTGATAATTTCCAAGCAACGATCAAGCTGCATTTCATCGCGATCGATCGAGTTTTTTTGGTAAGGAATCAAATCCATTTGCACATAGCCGCCATTAATACCATCTGGAGCCATCTGCTCTTGGTTATCGTAAACTTCCTTGTATTTATCTGGAAGCAATTCCGTTTGGATGAAATCGTAAAGATGATTGTTGAAATCGATGATTTCGGGAAGACTTCGGTAATTAACTTTCAGTGTTTCGTGCTTATGAAGTTTCTTTAGAAGTACGTAACGTTCTTTTTGTATCTCATTTAAATTGAAAGGATAGGGGTTAGGTAAGTGAGCAAATTGTTCAACTTCTCCTCCACGAAAACGATAAATCGCTTGCTTGCCATCTCCCACAATGAGTGAGGTGTGTTCTTCAGATAATCCGTTTTGAACCAAGGGCAATAAATTTTGCCATTGAAGGATGGATGTATCTTGAAATTCATCAATTAAATAATGATTGTATTTTTCTCCCAAGCGCTCAAATACAAATGGAGCAGGTTCGTTAAATACAATTTCAGCAACACGACGGTTAAATTCTGAAATATGAACAATGAACTGATCATCACGAATTTGATCAATCATTTTATTGATTTCGTTAAGCAGAGCAATGGAATAAATGGTGTCTTTTAACTGATGTTCAATAATATAATCGGATTTTTTTTCTTCCCACAGGTCCATAATAGATCGACCAATTTCACCCAATTCATCTTGAACCGATTCAACGCGTTGAAGGATATCGGGTTTGGGTTTCGAAGCGATCCATTTATTTTCGTAAAGTGCTTTACTATGATATGAATTTAACGTGATTGGGATTCCGTATCCCATCTTTGATGCATTCACGAAGAATTTGCCAATTCCTGATTTACCGTGATAAAAATCGGATGTTTTTAACCCAGCTTCTGAAATTAATCTCAAGGCCTCTTTTCCTTTTTCCTGAAAACGTAATTCGATTTCGCTGCAATTATTTTGCAACTTTAATCGGATATCCATAAAATCGGAAACAGATAAATGACTTAATTTATTAATAATCTGCGCCTTTTGTTCTCTCAATAAATCACTTGCTGAAACGAATAAATCTTCATTCACGCTCATGGTGCGCTCCTCATCGGTTCGTGTTTCTGTAAATCCAACAAGGGCTCGCGTAATAGCGTCATCGAAGCCTACTTTGTCCATAACCTGTTCGATAGCTTGTCGAAGTATTACTTCCTGATCTAACTCAACCGAAAAGTTTACTGGCAAATGTAAATCATGCGCAAAAGTCCGAACCACTCGATGCATAAAGCTGTCGATGGTTCCTATTGAAAAGTCGGAGTATTGATGTAAAATAGCAGAAAGTGTTTTTGCAGCACGCAGTTTCAACTTCAATTCGGGAACATTAATTTCTACCGAAATTGTTTGAAGTAGTGTTTTATTAGATTCTTTTTCAGGGCCATTAGATGCTGCTATATCGTGTAATACATTAATCACACGTTCTTTCATTTCGGCAGCTGCTTTGTTGGTAAACGTAATGGCTAGAATTCGTCGAAACCGATAAGGATCATCAACTACCAAGGCCATTTTTAAATACTCTTTCACCAATGTAAACGTCTTGCCGGAGCCAGCAGAGGCCTTGTAAATATAGAATTGCATAGAATGATGTTATTGCACGAATGTACAATTTATATAGGCGAAATCCGATAATAAATAGGCAATTTTGGGATTATTGATCGAGTAAAAATGCTAGTCGATATAAATCAAAAATCGACAAACTTGGTTTTTTTCCAAGTAATTGATTTCTCCAGTGGGGCTTATTTCGAATGAACCATTTCGCGAAGAATGGTCTGAACAAAGGAAAATTTATCAAGCGATAAAGTAACATGAGCTTACTAAGAACTGGAAAGGAAATCCCTTTTTCAGCACATAGCTCTTTCAAACGAAAAAGATTGTCGAGCGACTCTTCGATTTTATTCAAGAAATCTTTCGAATTCTCTAATCCAGCATGCAAAACAGGATTATTGATGTGTTGAATTTGGTAGCCCGCTTTGCTTAGTTCAGCCGCAAAAAGAGTGTCTTCATATCCATAACCAAGAAGTTGGGTATCGAAAGGTATTTTCTCTAAAAGACTCCGATGTATGATAAAGTTATTGCTTAAAAATGTGGTTACTGGATCTTTCATGCGGATTTCAGGATCCAACAATTCACGTTGTGAACCCCAAAGCCAATGCAAATAAAGGCGTTCATTTTCGGGCACATCTGCTTGATAAACGCGACCTCCACTTATCAATGTATCTTCTTTTCGAGCATTCCAAAATGTAGAAGCTAATTCGGGATTAATACGTGCATCGCCATCGCAATCTAAAAACCAAAGCCAATCGTATTTCGCTCTTCCCGACAAGGTATTACGCACTTTCGAACGCCCCAAATTTACAGGAGATTCTTCCCAGACGACATATTCAAGCTCTGATAATTCCGCATTGATTTTGCAAAACGATTCACCCGAACCATCGTCCAACAGAAGTATTTCAAAAGGAATGTCAAGTTGCAAGCATTGACGATGCAATTCCCGAACTAAATCACGAACATCGTAACGATAGACCGGTATGAGAACCGATAGCATACTTAAAGTAAATTTGAATCTATTATTTGTCCACCATCGCACTTTAATGTTCGTGCACGGTGCAATTCAAACAAGGTCAAATCGTGAGTAGCAACC
>CAXNNF010000264.1:0-3317 GCA_964203455.1 Bacteroidia bacterium | reverse complement strand
ATACGCGGGTACCAATGCACACCATCGAAATGCTTAGATCCATAAGAACCAAACTCTTTCATGCGACGGCGAATGCTTCCACGGTAATCGAAATAGGTTTTAAAATCGAGGTTGATGGAAACCGAGGAAATGGGTAATAAAGGTTCGTTCAGAAATACTTTCAAGATGGTATTGTCGAGTTGTGTTTTAACCGATTTACCATCGATCATTATATTTTTCACAACGGTACCTAACGTATCTTTTTCATAAGGACCGTAAACAATCGGATAATCGTTTACTTCATGCAAGGCAGAACAATAAGAACCCGGCTGAAAGGCATTTTGATAGAGGTGAAAGAAAAGGTAATTCAAGGTATCTGGAGAATTGTTCCAATAAGTCAACTGCTCGGAAGCACTAACAATATCGGTGCGTTCATCAATTTTAGCATCGATGGTATAGTGGACATCTTGCTGCCAATAACCTGGATAGGGCTTGCGGTTTTTCCAGTAGTTCGGATTTTCAACACTTTGATATGAATTGGGAGGATGGATTGGATCGTACGATTGGCTGAAAGAAAGTAGACTCCAAGCATTCAAGAATAGACAAAGGATAAAAAAGCGCATAGGTGAAAATTAATTGAATAGATTGTAATATTAAGAAATGTCGGTGTTTTTAAATGCTTTTGATTTTTTCTTTTTCAGATGATAGACACTCGCATTGAATTCATAGCCCGTAAGCAAAAGCATCGCAACAAGATTGATTAAAACCATGAATGCGATTAATGCCCCTACTGAACCATATACTGTATTGTATGTTCCGAAATGGGATACAAAAAACGCGAAACCAATGAGAAGCAATAGTATTAAAAAGCTTGTTATTATAGCTCCAATGGAGAAAAAACCTGCGCGTGCTTGTTTCGATGGACCGAGGTAATACAAAAAGGCGACAGAGAAAAAAAGCAGTAAATAAAAAATCAACCATTTGCCCGTCCAAATGAGGACATAATTAATTCCGTAGTTGATGATATGATGTTTGATGAGCAATTCGAGTGTGAAATTTGTGGCAATCATTAAGGCAATTGCCAAAACAAGTAACAAGGATAAAATGATGGTAAGCGCTAAAGAAACGAGTAAAATTTTCCAGGTGGGCCGAGATTCTTTAATAAAGATACTCGCATTGAACGATTGAATAATGGAATGCACACCATTGGTTGCATAAAACAACGCAACGACTACCCCGAAAGAAAGTAATCCGCCACGTTGAATGCTGATAATATCGAGGATGGTATTTCGAATAGCCAAGAAAGTGTTTTGAGGAAGCACTTCGCTTAAAGCACTGAGCAAACGATCTTGAAAATTATCGATGGGCAAATAGGCCGTAAGTGTAAAGAGGAAAATAATTGTAGGGAAAATTGCCAGAATGAAATTAAACGATACCGCTGCTGCACGCATGGATATTCGTGAACTGCTTAAGCTAATTCTAAATTGATGAGCAACATCGAGTAGAGTGATGCCTTTAAACCCAGGAAAATTTATGCGCGAAAGCAGCTTTAAAAATCCATTGATAAAAGGAAGATGGAAAATCCAAGCTTGAATTTTTCGCAGCATATTAACAGGCCTTTAAGCTTAAATCTACACTGCGAACTTGATGTGTTAATGCACCCATCGAAATAAAATTCACACCTGTTTGAGCATACGAAAGCAAATTGGATTCGTTGATTCCACCTGAAGCTTCGGTTTCGAAATGCTTTGGAATGAAAGGCAGAGATTCGGTAATTTGTTCGGGCGTGAAATTATCGAGCATAATACGATTTACGCCACCATGCGCAACAATTGTTTTGACATCCGCCAAACTGCGTGCTTCAATTTCAATGGATAACTGTAGATTTTTTTCTTTCAAATAAGCATGAACGCGATCAATTGCTTGCGGAATACCACCAGCAAAATCGATGTGATTGTCTTTGATCATGATCATATCGTAAAGTCCCATTCGGTGATTTCCGCCGCCGCCAATGTGCACCGCCCATTTTTCCAAAACACGCATTCCTGGTGAAGTTTTTCGGGTATCGATCAAAACAGCAGAAGTTCCTTTTATTGATTGAATGAGCTTGTGAGTATGTGTCGCAATGCCGCTCATTCGTTGCATCGAGTTGAGTATAAGACGTTCGGCAGTTAAAATGGATGCAGGATTTCCTTCCAGATAAAATGCAATATCACCGGGTTTCATGGAATCGCCTTCGTTCATTATTTGTTCGAAGTTCAATGTTGAATCGACTGTTTTGACGATACGTTTGGCGATATCTAAGCCACAAAGTATTCCATGTTCCTTGACCAAAAGTTTTGCTTTTTGAGTACTATTTTGAGGTACTGTTGCTAAGGTTGTATGATCGCCCGAACCAATATCTTCGGCTAATGCAAGTAATATAAGCGAATGAATAAGTTGTTCCTGATACGGAGTAAAAATCATCTGTTAATTTTCAGGTTCAATACTAAATTGTTGAATGAATGCTTGATTTCCAATCTTTTTGAGAAGGAAATAAATTCGAAATCGAACGTTTTGAGTGTTGGTGTATGTTCCAATTCCATATTGAGAAGCAGAAGGATTGCTTGCATGTTGTTTTAAATTGAAAGAACGTGGTGGATTTTTCTGGAAAAAGTTTTGTAAAATTTGCTCTGCTTGAGCTTTCGAATACATTTCTTCTTTTCCTAAAACGGTCAGGTCAATATTATTACTGAAATAATTGGAGAGCTGTTTGGCATTTCCAACTCGGATTGTAGCGGCTATGTCATTTCCAATATCCTTCGACATTGGGGCAAAGCCCAAGCTAATCGATAAAATAAGTAAAAAGAATGACCTCATGTATGTTTTTTGATGCGCAATTACCAAGCCATTTACCACAATTTAAAAGGGCTCTTGCAAATATACGGGGATTTTTTATTTGGGAATTCAAAAGAGCAGCGCATCCTTTATAACTTTGCTTCATGAAAGTGAAATTATTGCAAATAGGAAAAACCCAACAATCGTTTTTGATTGAGGGAATTGATTTTTACGAAAAGCGCATTAAAAACTATCTTTCATTTTCAATCGAAACAATACCCACATTAAAACAGGCGGCTTCCCTTCCACCCGATCAATTGAAACAAAAGGAAGGTGAATTAATTCTAAGCAAACTGCGTCCCGACGACCGTTTGATATTGCTTGACGAACGTGGAAAAACATTTTCGTCCATTGGATTTTCTGAATTTATTCAAGGCCAAATGAACCAAGGGCAGAAGCAATTAGTATTTGTTATTGGAGGTGCTTTTGGATTTTCAGAAGAGATTTACAAAAAGGCGAGT
>CAXNNF010000263.1:0-3327 GCA_964203455.1 Bacteroidia bacterium | reverse complement strand
CTCTTTATGGTATTTTAGCTGGCTCAAAAATAAGGCTTTAACATGCTGAGCAAAAACCGTTTGCGCGATTTATCACAATTGCACCAAAAGAAACACCGTGAGCAAGAGGGCCATTTTCTTGCCGAGGGTGCGAAAATCGTTCTCGAATTGTTGAATTCTAACTTTCCAGTGAACGAAATTTTTACGCTTCAACCTTGGATTGATCGAAATCAAGCTGTGCTCTCGAAACGCGATATTCCGATATGTGCCATAACTCAACAAGACCTCGAGCGATTAAGTCAGCTGCAAACTCCGCAAGAAGTAATTGCGCTGTGTTCGAAACCCAACGACGAGCTAGTTCAGTTGAAAACGGGTACTTTATATTTATTTTTAGATTCCATTCGAGATCCCGGTAATATGGGAACCATCATGCGTTTGGCCGATTGGTTTGGAGTCGATGCCGTTTTTGCCAGCGACGATTGCGTTGAATGGACCAATCCCAAAGTGATTCAATCAAGCATGGGTTCTTTTATTCGTATGCGCCCTCAATATGTTGATGCAGTTGGTTTTCTGAAAGAAACGAGTTTGCACTGTCCCGTTTATGCTACCGATTTAGAAGGTGAAAACATCTATAAATCATCGTTTAAGCCCGAAGGAATGTTAATCATTAGTAACGAAGCACATGGATTAAATCCCGCATTGGAAAATTGGGTTAGCAAGAAAATCCATATTCCGGCGGCTCCAAAGGAAGGAGGCATGGCAGAATCGCTTAATGCCGCTATTGCAGCAGCAGTCGTTTTGGGTGAATTTTACCGACAAAGAATGTTGTAAAATTTATAAATACAGCTAACTTTACTGCGATGTATAAGCGTTTACTTCGTCCAATACTTTTTCTTATTTCGCCCGAAAAAGCGCATCATATCTCGGTACTTTTGTTTCAAATTGTTTGTGCAATTCCGGGCATTGATGGATTGTTTCGCTGGTATTCAAAAGGCTTTCATCCAGAGTTGAGGTTCGATAAAAAAGGAATTCGGTTTCCCAATCGCGTAGGATTAGCCGCTGGATTCGATAAAAATGCATCGTTTTACAAATCATTCCAACACTTGGGTTTTGGTTTTATTGAAGTGGGGACGGTAACACCTTTAGCTCAACCAGGAAATCCTCAGCCTCGTTTATTCCGATTGCCCAATGATGAAGCGTTAATAAATCGTATGGGTTTCAATAATGATGGTGTTGATGCCATGATTCAGAAACTTAAAAATCGTCCGCACGGATTGATTGTAGGTGGAAACATTGGTAAAAACAAAGATACTTCAAGTGCTGATGCAATTAACGATTATTTGATTTGCTTTCGGGCTTTGCATCCTTATGTCGATTATTTTGCCGTGAATGTTAGTTCTCCGAATACTCCTGGACTAAGAGCTTTGCAAGAAAAAGAACCTTTAAGAGAGTTACTCAAAGCCATTCAAGAAGAAGCGCGACATTTAAAATCAACGCAACCCATCTTACTTAAAATTGCCCCCGATTTAAATGATTCCCAATTGGATGATATTATGGAAATTGTTAGTGATTGCGAATTATCAGGTGTTATTGCTACTAATACAACAATTTCGCGAAGTCATTTGCAAACAACTAGCAAAAAGTTGGAAGAGATTGGTGCTGGTGGATTAAGTGGGAAGCCCGTTCGAAATCGTTCAACGGAAGTGATTCATTATATACGTGAACAATTGGGTTCCGAATATTTAATTATGGGAGTGGGAGGGATTCATTCTGCTGAAGACGCAATAGAGAAAATTAATGCAGGTGCTGATGTTATTCAGCTTTATACGGGTTTTATTTACGAAGGACCAAAATTGATACGAGAAATTAACCGACTCATTGCAAAGCACGAATTATGATATACATAACTGAATGTCCACGCGATGCCATGCAAGGAATTCATTCATTTATTCCGAGCACTGAAAAAGTACGATATCTTCAACAGCTTCTGGCGGTTGGATTTCCAATTCTTGATGCTGGAAGTTTCGTTTCGTCTAAAGCCATTCCTCAATTGTCGGATACTTCGGAGGTTTTCGATCAGCTCGATCTTAGTTCCACAACGACCAAAATATTAGCAATAGTTGCAAATAAGCGCGGAGCTGAAGATGCGGCCAATCATGAAAAGGTTCATTTTTTAGGATTTCCGTTTTCTGTATCTGAAACATTTCAGCAAAGAAACACCCATGCTTCCATTGCAGAGTCATTGAATCGTGTTGATGAAATACTGGAGATTTGCAGTAAACAAAATAAAGAGTTGCTCGTATATCTTTCCATGGCATTTGGAAATCCATACGGTGATGATTGGTCTGCTGATTTAGTTGCTCATTGGGCTACAACCCTCGAAATGCGTGGAGTTAAACATCTTTCACTTGCCGATACAACGGGCATATCGAACGCGGATAGTATCTCCAATTTGTTTCAGACCATTTTGCCAACTCTCAATGGAGCAACACTTTCAGCACACCTGCATACACTTCCTGGCGATGTGGCAAAGAAAGCCGAAGCGGCATACAAAGCAGGTTGTTTTCGCTTCGATACCGCATTGAAAGGTTTTGGTGGTTGTCCCATGGCAAGCGATTCTCTAACAGGAAACATGGCAACAGAAGAACTTTTAGCCTGGTCAAATGTTCATTCTATTGAAACCGGTTTAAACATGGATGCTTTGCTTGAAGCAGAAAAAATCGCTAATGAACTATTTACTCATTATCAATAATAAATAGCATGATTCACCGTATAATCATAATCCTTTTCTTGCTTATAAATACATCAATAATAGCTCAAGATAATGGATTCATTTATCATGAAAATCAGATATTTGTAAAATTAAATCAAAAATTCCCTTTAACTCAATCTTTAATCCCTTCTCAATCAGTTTCTGATTTCTTTGAATCGTTTCGGACTTCGTTCCAGGTGAGTCAAATTCAATCCACTTTCTGGTTTTCAAAGTCTTCACTTAACCGAATTATTCGTGTTCAATTATCTCCCAATCAAAATCTGGATGAGGTAATTCGATTGTTAACAGCTAGTGGTCAAGTTGAATATGCCGAAAAAATTCCTGTTTCAAAACATTATTTAATCCCCAACGATTTGGGTTCCAACACCACTGCTGCGGGTGGACAATGGTATTTGTATAAGATAAAAGCCCCACAAGCGTGGGATATTCAAACCGGAAATGCTACTATTAAAGTTGCCATTGTGGACGATGCAATGCAGATTTCGCACAGCGATTTACAAGGTATGACACTTTCGGGATTTGATTTAGCTGATAACGATCCAGATGTCAATCCCCCTTCAGCAGCTTGGGATCAC
>CAXNNF010000262.1:0-3330 GCA_964203455.1 Bacteroidia bacterium | reverse complement strand
CGAAACTATAAAACGACAAACAAATTCCTTCACCACCATCTCGACCTGCGCGACCTGTTTCTTGGTAATATCCTTCGAGACTTTTAGGCATCTCGTGGTGACTCACAAAACGTACATCGGGCTTATCGATTCCCATTCCAAATGCAATGGTTGCCACAATCACGTCGGCATCTTCCATCAAAAATTTATCTTGATGAGAGGCGCGTGTTGAAGCATCTAAACCTGCGTGATAAGGCAGTGCTTTTATACCATTTACATTTAATGTTTCTGCAATTTCTTCTACCTTTTTGCGACTAAGGCAGTATATAATTCCTGATTTTCCAGGATGTTGCTTAATGAATTTGATAATCTCCTTGGCTACATCTTTTTTCGGTCGAACTTCATAGTATAAGTTCTCACGATTAAATGAGCTTTTATAAAAAGTAGCATCCACCATGTTGAGGTTCTTCATGATGTCTTGCTGAACCTTAGGTGTTGCTGTGGCAGTTAATGCCATTATTGGAACTGTTCCAATTGCCTCTATGATGGAGCGAAGTCTTCGGTATTCAGGTCTAAAATCATGGCCCCATTCCGAAATACAATGCGCTTCATCAATCGCGAAGAAACTGATATTGATTTCTCTGAAAAACTGAACGTTCTCATCTTTGGTTAAGGATTCTGGTGCAACATACAAGAGTTTCGTAACACCATTCGTTATATCTTCCCGAACACGCGTTATTTCCGCTTTATTCAAGGAAGAATTTAGGAAATGTGCTATTCCATAATCGCCTCCAAAATTCCGAATGGAATCTACTTGATTTTTCATCAAAGCAATTAACGGAGAAACTATAATGGCTGTTCCACTCGAAATGATAGCAGGAAGTTGATAGCACATCGATTTTCCACCCCCTGTGGGCATTATAACAAACGTGTCTTTCCCTTCTAGGATATTCCGAATGATGGATTCTTGATCTCCTTTAAATTTAGAAAATCCAAAATATTTTTTCAAATGACCACTAAGGTCGGTCGTCTCTTCGACTGCTTCAAGCATGCGTAATTTCAATAATGTAAAAAAAATAATTCTGTTGTTTCAACGGCATTAATGGTCGTAAGGTTTGATAAAAATTAAAAAATAAATACGGAACCAACCCTAATTCAAATCAACCCTTAAAGATACACTTATTAATCGTTTTGAAATAAAATTCATTGTGATTGTTCTATTTTTTTAATCAGCTGCTTTAGAGCATTTTAACTATTGGGATTAGCTATTTTTTAACATGGCTGGTTTTTACTGCCCGATTCTATTTCTTGGCTAGATATATTTAATTGAGCCTTTTAATCGTTTTTAAATTCCTTCGTTCAAACCATTTTATTGAAATTATTATCAGCTATCTGCAATCTCATTTGCAGTAATGATAAAGAATGTGGATGTTTGACAAAAAATTAACAATGTCGCAGGTATTCTCCATTGAAACGGCGCGAAAATTTGATGAACAAGATGAACTTTCATCATTTCGTAATCGCTTTTTGATTCCCCAATTAAACAAGCAAGATTCAATTTATTTATGCGGTAATTCATTAGGGCTTCAACCCAAATCAACTGCAGCATCCATTCAAATTGAACTCGACGATTGGGCAAATTTGGGTGTAGAAGGACATGTGCACAGCCGCAGACCTTGGTTAAATTATCATGAAATGTTTGCAGGCCCATTGGGCAGATTGATTGGTGCAAAGGAAAATGAGGTCGTTGCAATGAATGGATTAACAGTTAATTTACACTTGCTGTTAATCTCCTTTTACAGACCAACACAACAGAGATTCCGAATTATTTGTGAGGAAAAAGCTTTCCCGTCGGATGTTTTTGTTTTGCAAAGTCAAGCAAATCTTCACGGTAGATTAGCTGGAGATGTTATCCGAGAAATTAAACCTCGCCCCGGACAAGTTAAAATTGAAGAGGAAGATATTCTTGCTGCGATAAAAGAAGAAGGCGATACATTGGCTTTGGTGATGATTGGTGGTGTAAATTATTATTCAGGACAGGTTTTCGATATGAAACGGATTACCGATGCCGCTCATGCAGTTGGCGCTTTTGCAGGTTTCGATTTGGCACATGCAATCGGAAATATCGAACTTAATTTACATGAATGGAACGTTGATTTTGCAGCTTGGTGTAGTTATAAATACCTCAATTCTGGACCAGGAAGTGTAGCAGGAATTTACATTCACGAAAAACATGCAAGTAATCCCGAAGTCTTTCGATTAAAAGGATGGTGGGGTCACGATAAAGATTCTCGCTTTAAAATGGAGCCAAATTTTGTTCCCATTCCAACTGCCGAGAGCTGGCAAATGAGCAATGCGCCTGTTTTGTCGATGGCAGCACATCGTGCATCGCTCGATATTTTCGATGAAGCGGGAATCCATCGATTGGTTTCCAAAAGCAAAAACCTCACTACATATTTACTTACTTTATTGGAGGATATTCTTAAACGTCCGCAATTCGAAGGAATGTTCAGCATCATTACCCCTGAAGAACGAGGTTGTCAGCTTTCTCTTCTGTTTCATCACTCCGGAAAAAACATGTTTGATCATTTATTCAAACAGGGTGTCATTGCCGATTGGAGAGAACCTGATGTTATTCGCGTTGCACCAATTCCTTTATACAATAGCTTTGTTGACGTTTTTCGTTTCGCGGAAATAATATCTCAATTCAAATTTGAATCAAAACCATGAGCAAGCCAAATAAAATAACCATTGCCGGTTCCGGATTAGTAGGAGCGCTTCAGGCAATTTACATGAAGCAACAAGGTTTCGATGTGCATTTGTATGAGCGCAGATCCGATATGCGAAAGAATTTAATGAGTGTTGGTCGATCAATCAATTTGGCTCTTTCCGACAGAGGGTTTCGCGGTTTGTCGGGTGTTGGAATTGATGATTCAATCCGAGAAATCAGTATTCCCATGTACCGCCGTGTAATGCACGATGTGCATGGAAATTTAACTTTTCAACCCTATGGAAAAGATGGACAAGCAATTTATTCTGTTTCGCGTGGGGCATTGAATTGCAAGCTGATGGATCTTGCCGAACAAAGCGGAGTGAATATCCATTTCAGTCATCAATTGGTTGATGTAGATCTAAACACAGCAACTGCCGGATTCAAGCACGACGAAGAAATTAAAACGGTAGAGTCCGATTTTTTAGTGGGCGCCGATGGTGCTTTTTCAGAAGTACGCAATGAATTGAGTAAAAAACCATGGTCCAATTATTCGCAGTATTATATCGATTACGCTTACAAAGAATTCAGTATTCCTGCAAATGATGATGGTTCTCATCAAATTGAGAAAAATGCTCTGC
>CAXNNF010000261.1:0-3351 GCA_964203455.1 Bacteroidia bacterium | reverse complement strand
GGCAATCATCAAATTCATACTATCTCCCAATTGACCAATCTCATCTTCTGGAAGTCCTTCAATTTTCACAGAAAGATTTCCTCCATGAACTGCTTGAGTTGACTTGAGCAAACTCATTATCGGATTTGCAAGACGTTTGGAAAGAAACCAAGCTCCCCATAGTCCGAGTGCCAGAGCAAGCAATGTTACAATTAAACTACTCCAAAGCACTTTCTGTTCGGCAATTTTTGCTCTATCAACAGATTTATTTGCAATAACGACTGCCAATTTTTGCAATTCCGAACGTTTGATTTGCAAGGTAGATTGTGCCTTAACGTTAATTTCCATCAATTCGGCATCTACTCCTTTATCGCCATATCTGATTCTCTTTAAAACCCGTCGTGCAATATCGGTTTGCTGGGTAAATGTTGCTTCTATTTCCGAAACAAGTTCCCTTGCCTTGGCATACAATTCCCGGTCTTCCTTATTATTGGGAGGATTCGCCAAATAAAACCGCAATTGCACAACATGATCGTCAACTGACAAGGTGAATTTTTCGAAATTGGTTTCGGCTTCTTTCATCACGGATGAATCTGGATTCGCCATTTGGTATTCCCGGAAAAGGCGTTCGAATGCGATTCTTCTGCGTAAACCTGATTCATTTAATTGAGCAGCACTACTCGATAATGGAATTGCTTTATTGGCGATATCACTCACCTCCCCACCTAATTGTATAACCTGAACACTATTCAAAATAGCCATAATAATCATCATGATTAAGATGCCTACCGATAGACTAAAAATCTTTATTGCAATTGAATGCTTCATTGTTTAAAATTAAATTCGATTATTAAAATCAAATTGGGTTTATCATTTCAATAATTAAATTCAATGTGAATTTTTGTAAAATCATTTTTCTACAAATAACTAGTTGAACAAACGATTTTAATTCTACTTCTATCCTACCCAAAAAACACATAGGCCAAAATTATCGAGGTAATTACACCAACCAAATCGGCGAGCAACATAGCAGGAATTGCGTAGCGGGTGTTTCGGATGCTTACGGCTCCAAAGTAAACTGCTACAACATAAAACGTGGTGTCGGAAGAACCTTGTAAAATGCAGGATAATCGACCAGGGAATGAATCGGGACCAAAAGTGGTCATGGTATCGATCATCATTCCGCGGGCTCCACTTCCACTGAGCGGTTTTATAAGCGCGGTAGGCAAACCATCCACAAAACGGGTATCGGCGCCAAGCATGGCAAACAGGTTTTTCATCCCCAAAATAACAGCATCAAACGTTCCGCTTGTGCGCAGCATGCTAATGGCGACAAGAATTCCAACCAAGAAGGGAATGATGCGAATGGCGGTATCGAATCCTCCTTTTGCACCTTCTACAAATGCATCAAAAATGTTGATTTTTTTATACAATGCTCCACTCACAATAATGAGGAAAATAAAGAGAATGATGCCATTGCTTAACATGCCCGAAAAGCTTTGCACGTGCAACAAATCGAGCGATTGAATGTAGACAACCAGCAATGCAATGAGGGATGAAATTCCACCAATCCAAGCGAGAATTACTGGTTGGAGAATCCGAATTTTTTGCTTCCAGGAAACAATCAACATCGCGGCAATGGTTGCAACAAAGGTGGCAATCATGCAAGGGACAAAAATATCGGTGGGACTTTGAGCATGCAAAGATGCTCGTGCTGCGATGATGCTAACAGGAATAAGCGTTAATCCGGATGCATGCAAACACAGAAACATGATTTGTGCATTGCTAGCGGTGGTTTTATCGGGATTGATTTCTTGCAAACTTTCCATGGCTTTAATTCCAAACGGCGTTGCAGCATTATCAAGACCAAGCAAATTGGCCGAGAACTTCATCATCATGTGTCCCATGGCGGGATGTCCTTTGGGAATTTCGGGAAATAAGCGAGTGAAAAAGGGACCAATTAATTTGGACAATAATCGAATGCCACCCGCTTTTTCGGCAATACTCATCAAACCCATAAACAAAGCCATGATGCCAATAAGGCCCATCGAAATGCTGATTGCAGTTTTGCAGGTATCGATTATTCCCGTATCGGCGCCGGTAACCATCCTACTAAAAAGTTCGGTATCGCCAAATAAAAAGACTTTCCAACTCGCCACTGCAAGGGCAATCAATATAAAGGCAGACCAAATTCTACTTAAAGCCATGAATTGAATTTTCGTTAAAAGTAGCTAAACAGAATGGTTCAGGGATTTCGAATTTTCAACCAAGCAATTGTGAACAACCTATGGAAATTCGGACTTTATTCACGTATTTTGCACGTTGACTATCAAATTCGATGTTCAAACACTATTCTATGTTATTATGATGAAACTCCTTCGTTTCTATATTTTGTATCGTCCGTTTTTTATTATTGGACTCATTGTTTTTGGTATTGTTTCGCATCTCTACCTCGATACCGTTTTAGCTTGGATTTGCTATGTTGTAGCAGTTATTTCAATAGTTCTTTATTTTATGATGGGTACGATGCGCTTGGTGCAAGAGGCCGTTGCTTCGGGAGATGTTGATAAGGCAATGGATTATATTCAGCTCATCAAATTTCCCAAATTACTTTTCAAGCCCATCCGAATGGCGTATTACATGTTGCAAAGTAACCTGGCTTTGGCAACCGACGATCTTGGAAAGGCCGAAGACAATATCCGCAAGAGTCTCAAAACGAATTCT
Organism: Bacteroidia bacterium; assembly: GCA_964203455.1. Classification (GTDB taxonomy): domain Bacteria; phylum Bacteroidota; class Bacteroidia; order M30B66; family M30B66; genus CALQRR01. The sequence goes on along the minus strand of CAXNNF010000261.1, from coordinate 648 downwards.
ACCTTGGCGGGAGATATGAAAGGCAGTAACCTCATGCAACTTGGTTTTATTGAGCTTCGCAAAGGCAATAACAAAGAAGCACGACAACACCTCATTGAAGCATTAAAAGTGGGTATTCAGGACAATGAAAGTTTGGCGGCAACCTGCTTGCAACTTTGTTCGATGGAAATTCAACGTCAGAACTACCGAATTGCCAAAGAATATTTCAAAAAGGCTAAAGCGGCTAAACCGAAAAACGAAGAGGTGGTGAAGCAAATTCAGATGCTTGAAAAACAAATTCCAAGACTTCCAGGTTAATCGTAAATCACTCGAATACAATGCAGATTCGTAGAGCTGTTCTGTCGGATGCGTCTTTAATTCAGCGTCTGGCGGAATCTATTTGGTGGAAACATTATCCAAGCATCATTGGCGAAGAACAAGTGCGTTTTATGTTGAATAAAATGTACAATTTGGAAAATATTGAAAAACAAATTTCCAAAGAAGAACAGCAGTATTTCATTTTGGAAAATGATGGGCAGGATTTGGGATTTTTTTCCATTGAAGTGCTTGAAAGTTCAGCGGCATTTATCAATAAATTCTACATTCTTCAAGATCAACAGCGCAAAGGAATCGGAGCTGCAGCATTTCAACTATTATTGAAACAATTTC
>CAXNNF010000260.1:0-3358 GCA_964203455.1 Bacteroidia bacterium | reverse complement strand
AAGATTTGAAGATTTGAAGATTTGAAGATTTGAAGATTTGAAGATTTGAAGATTTGAAGATTTGAAGATTTGAAGATTTGAAGATTTGAATTTAAAATCCTAAACTAATTTTCCATAGATTTGAATAAATTTTTTTTAACATTTAAAGTATTTTATTTAACATATTGAACGAATAGTAGAATGAATGAAATTTCATTTTAACATCGATATAATCATCATTTTCAAATTTTCAAATTAGCTAATTTTCAAATTAATAAATAATGAACATCATCCCAATCACCCTCGTCGTATTAGCGATTTTATTCGTATTCACATCCTTTGCAACTGTTCAACAAGGAACCATTGGAGTTACTACCATCTTTGGAAAATATAGCAGGATGTTGCGACCAGGATTAAATTTCAAAGTTCCTTTTATCGAACAAATTTACAAGCGAGTTTCAATTCAAAACCGTTCGGTTGAATTAGAATTTCAGGCGGTTACCGTCGATCAAGCCAATGTGTATTTCAAGGCGATGTTACTTTTTGCAGTGGTAAATCCGGATGAGGAAACCATTAAAAATGTTGCTTTTAAATTCATCGATGAACGCAATTTAATGCAAGCACTTATTCGCACAGTGGAAGGTTCTATTCGTGCGTTTGTTGCCAACAAAAAACAAAGTGAAGTATTGGTTCTTCGTGGTGAAATTGTTTCGGATGTGAAAGATCAGATTGATCAAACGCTCGAAAGTTGGGGCTACCATTTAATTGATTTGCAATTGAACGACATTACCTTCGATGAAGTGATTATGAAATCGATGTCGCAAGTGGTGGCATCCAATAATTTAAAAGCAGCAGCTGAAAACGAAGGACAAGCATTATTGATTACCAAAACCAAAGCTGCTGAAGCCGAAGGAAATGCCATTAAAATTGCAGCAGAAGCCGAGCGTCAAGCGGCCCAATTGCGTGGACAAGGAGTTGCTCTTTTCCGAGAAGAAGTCGCCAAAGGGATGAGTTTGGCTGCAAAAGAAATGCAACAAGCCGATATGGATACTTCGGTAATCATGTTCACCATGTGGACTGAGGCCATCAAGCATTTTGCTGAAAATGGAAAAGGCAATGCTATTTTCTTGGATGGTTCACCCGATGGAATGGACAAGAATTTCAAGCAATTGATGCACATTTTGAAGAGCAATCAGCAGGTTTGAACATCCTAAGAACCCAGCTCTAAAATCCGATCGAATTCGTTCGCAATTAAAGGCATTACACTTAAGCGTGATTGACGAATGAGTGCAATATTGGCCAATTGTTCGTCGGCTTTAATTTGTTCGAGTGTGACGGGCTTTTCCAACGCTTCTACCGGAGATAAATCAACAACAAACCATCGTAAATCGTCGGTTGTTGGGTCGTTGTATGCTTCCTTCTCAACTTTGGCGATTCCAACAACACACATTCCTTCGTTGCTGTGATAAAAAAGCACGAGGTCGCCCGTTTTCATGGCTTGTAAATTATTTCGTGCTTGGTAATTTCGCACGCCATCCCAAACTGTTTTTTTGTCTTTTACAAATTGATGCCAGGGGTATTTTACCGGTTCCGATTTTACCAACCAATAATTCATTAGTGTACAATTTTAAATGTGAGTTCTTTTAATAATTCAGCATCATTGGCAACATCATTCGTAAAGCCTTTGCCCTTTAAATCATAGTTGCGAAGGTGATTCATGATGCGTAACAATTTTGCAGGGGGGAAATTTCGAGCTGCTTGCTCGTAATCGCGAATGAAATAAGGTTGGACTCCCATCGCCGAAGCCATGTTCGTTTCTCCTTTACCCTTTAACCATTGATAATGCAATAGCTTGCTAAAGTAACTATACAATGAGCCCATCACCATAGGAAGAGGCGTGTTTTTTTGTCCAGCAATGTTCATTGCTATTTGGTTCGCTTTAAAAACATTCTTCTGTCCCAAAGCTTTCTGGAATTCGAAAACATTAAATTCCCTACTTATCCCAACTTGCTTTTCAATATCCTTCTCGTTAATCTCTGATCCAACTGGAGCATTAAGAAATAATTTATCGGATTCATTGGTCACTTTCTCCAATTCATTGCCAACGTGTTCGGACAATAATACTGCAGCGCCTGCAGTAATTCGATATCCTTTCTTTCGAAAATGATTGCTTACCCATTCGGGCATTTTCTCTTGCTTTAAACGCTCCGAAACATAATAAATCCCTTTTTTACTGATAGAATCGTAAAACTTTTTTCGTTTATCGGGCTCTTTTCCTTTGAAACAAAAAACAAGAATGGTGCTTGGTTGGGGATTATTGATATACGAAACCAGCAGATCTGTGTCTTTCATTTGCTGCGCTTCCTTGATAATCACCACCTGATAATCACTCATCATCGGAAAACGCTTTGCGGTTGCAATTATATCTTCAGCACTTACATCCAAACCATACAAAACGGATTGATTAAAAGCACGTTCATCTTCTGTCAACACATTATTTTCGATGTAATCCGAAAGTTGATCAATGTAATAAGGTTCTTCACCCGCAAACAGATAAATGGGAGCAAATTTTCGGTTTTTCAAATCCTGATAAACCGACTCAATGGAAGGTGTAATCGTTTTAGCCATGATGAGCTATTTCTTAATTATTCATTAATCGAATCTCAAGTGTTTAACCGTATTGCCGTTGTTAATGAGTTCGTTGAGCGAATCAATACCAATCTGAATATGCGAATCGACATAATTTGTGGTAACGGCAGAATCGCTTTTTTCTGTCTTAACTCCACCCGCTACCATGGGCTGATCGCTTACAAGCAGGAGAGCTCCAGTAGGAATCTTATTGTAAAAACCTACTGAAAAAATGGTTGCAGTTTCCATATCGATGGCCATTGCACGGATCTTCAGAAGGTATTTTTTAAACTCATTATCATGCTCCCAAACACGGCGGTTGGTCGTAAAAACCGTTCCCGTCCAATAATCTTTCTTGTGGTTTCGAATGGTTGTGGATACCGCTTTTTGGAGATTAAAGGCAGGCAAGGCAGGAACTTCGGCAGGAAAATAATCGTTCGATGTTCCCTCGCCACGAATAGCTGCAATAGGTAAAATCAAATCGCCTACTTTATTTTTCTTTTTCAATCCTCCACATTTTCCTAAAAACAAACATGCTTTGGGTTGAATGGCTGATAGTAAATCCATGATGATTGCAGCATTTGGGCTTCCCATACTAAAGTTTATCATAGTAATTCCATTGGCTGTTGCACAAGGCATTGGTCGATCTTGTCCGACAATTTGAGCACCCGTAACTGCAGCAAATTTCTCCACATAGTTGGAAAAATTAGTAAGCAGGATATATTTGCCAAAGTCTTGAAGTTGCATGCCC
>CAXNNF010000259.1:0-3372 GCA_964203455.1 Bacteroidia bacterium | reverse complement strand
TCTTTAGGGCTGCTAGCTGAACTATTACCACAAACAGCTTCTACCCAGATGTCTTTTTCTTCTTCAGGATCTAAACGAATTGCTACAGGCCGAGTAACAACAAACGGTTGAATGTTTCCAGTTTCAGGCATAAATATCCTTCCTGATTCTAAATTGATAGCTAAATCTTCTCTTCTACGATTCTTTACATGCAATTTCATTCGCCTATTTCCGCTGTATTCAGCTTTAACTTTAAATTCAACAAAGCGTTTTTTCAACGCATCCCCAAATTGAATTGTTTGTGCTTGCATGTTCAAACTGATCCCCAGCATGATCAATGCTATAAATGATTTAGTTTTCATGGTTTATTTAGTTTGATTGGTTAATACAGTTAATGCTAATTTATCTGATTTCAATTTCACAAAGCGGAATCCATTTTCCTGAGGTTCTTCCGACAAATCGACTAAAGCTCCAACTAGGAATTCTTTTTTTGTCAGTTTTCCATTTTCCTCAAGAGTTAAAACAACCTTTCCATTGAATTGCAAATCATTGGTGGGGATTTTAATTTCAGAAACTGGATGCTCAAAAGTTTGATGAAAAACTACTTGCGGAAAGTTTTGCGAAAAATGCACCTCTTTCACTTTTGTATCAGCACATGTTTTTAATTCAATTCCTTTTTCTGGACTTTTCCTTTGTTCGAAATAGGCATAAGTACCAGGGCATTTAACAAGAACAGTATAGCCAGATCCGCCCATACTGAACGTTGTTTTTTGAGGAGTTTCTTCCTTTACCCAGCAGTTCTTTGCAGCATGCCACATATACCAACCTGCATTTCCATATTCTTTTTTACTTTCCATAAGAAGATTCACTCGAAATCCTTTATCATAGCAACGTTTCGAATGGATTTTAACATCCAGAGCTGAAATTAATATCATTGACTGTCCCTTTTCATTTATCGTATTAAAAGATTCATCTATTTCAGAAAAATCTATTTTCCGATATTCAATTTTAGGAGTATCGCCTTGTGCAAAAAGCAACACAGGAAATAGAAGGTTAATTAACATTGTATATTTCATGATTTCCAATTTTAGAGGTGTAATTAAAACGGATATTCAAATTGTTAAGGAGATTAACTTTTAATTCATTTCACATTTTTAGCGTGAAACATACATATTACTTTTATCGATTAGATTAATTAAACCTGCATTAGAAGGAAGTTGACCATGAAAGAAGGGGCGTAATTGATTATTACTTTCCCATTTTTTAGTTGAAGCTGTTTTATTAAAACACTCTTTCATAGAAATATTAATCACCTCCGACTCCTCTCCTCGTTCGCTTATAAACCTTGCTAGAATTGAATATTCTGACAACTCTCCTTCGTGGCTTGCAATCATAGCTTTTCCACCCATAACAATTTCGGCAGGATACATTAATGAGTCATTGCGCATTACAAAAGCTTCAATTATTCCGGAATTTTCAGGTGCTAGGATAAGTTCATTTTTAATCTTTTTGGGCACTCTACTAATTCGGTAATTACCCGATTTTTTTATATGTAATGAGAAATAATTTAGTCCATTTAATTTCTCATTAGTAATTTGATTTGAATTTAATTTCATCCAGCATTGAGTATCATCTTGATATTTCTCAAGAATTAATTCTTTATCAGAAACTTTTTCTTTAAAGGGAATTAGAACATTCTGATTTTCATTTCCGTAATTTTTAAAATTCAAATTCTTTAAAACATCAATTTCATCGTTTCTAATTTCAGAAAGGAAAGATCTCTTTGTTTGCAATCGAATTTCAGGAATGGAATCATTGGAAATATAATCGCAAAAAGGCATTCTAATTAACTCCCCCCTTACCATTTGAATTAAAGTATCCCTCTGGCATTCGGGATTACTAACTAAATTTGCTGCACTGAAATTTTTATATTTTATTGGATAAAATCGAATAACTATTGCGAATTGATCGGGGTCTAACTGCAACTTTTTTTGTTCGCTTTGTTCTCCGATACGATTCGTTTCAATTAACTCAATTTGAACACCTTCCTCTAAAAGAAAATCTTCTATTTCTTTAATTCTTTGTTGATTTATTAAAGAAAGTTCACGGCCAGAAGAATAATCTGGAATGTAGATTTTAACATTTAATGCTCTAATTATTTCGGGATTTACCGAATAGATTCTTTCGCGAGATTGAGCTAAAATGTTGTCAGTATTCTTTTCAAAAGCAATATGAAGGGTATCATATACTGCTCTGGTTGGCTCGGGATCTCCTGAAACAAGAGCTATTCCCGTTAGTATTAAATGAAACATAGACAGAAATTTTAAGGGTGAAGTATGCCTGTTTCATAATTTTGTTTTTTCTTATAACTAAGCGAGTTGTTTAAATATTGCGCATTAAGTAAAATAATATTTCATTCATTAAATTTTTATATTCAAACACCACTTTATCAACATATTAAAAATTACCAATTCCAAATAAATACAAAAAATCCCTGAACGTAAATTACGAACAGGGATTTATTTTATAAAACAAATTAAATTCCTTGAGAAAAAATCAAATCATCGTCTTCGATAATATCATGGTCTGAAATTAACACAGCGCGCTCCACAAATGCTTTCAATTCGCGTACATTTCCACTCCAAGGATGTTGCATCATCATTTTAAGTGCATCAGAAGAAAAACTTTTTAGGGGAATTCTATTTGAGTCACAAAAACTACGCAATATACTTTTCGCTAATAACAAAATGTCGTTATCGCGTTCTCTCAATGGCGGCAAGTGAATTAAAAATCCTTGCAATCGGTAATACAAATCTTCACGCATCTTCCCGTCTTTTACACGCTGCGCGAGGTTTTTATTGGTGGCTGCAATAATTCGAACGTTCAAGGGAATTTCTTTATTCGAACCCAAACGGGTGATTTTACTTTCTTGCAAAACACGAAGTAATTTAGTTTGCATGTGAATGTCCATTTCTCCAATCTCATCCAAGAAAATAGTTCCTTCGTTGGCTTCTTCAAATTTTCCGATACGCTTGCTGTCAGCACCTGTAAATGCACCACGTTCGTGTCCAAACAATTCACTTTCCATCAAATCTTCAGGAATTGCTGCAACATTCACTGCAACAAAAGGCCTGTTTTTTCTGGTCGAATTATAGTGTATCGCCGATGCAACGAGCTCCTTCCCTGTTCCACTTTCACCCGTAATTAATGCGAGCATATTTGTTTTCTCCACCTTCTGAATAAGTCGGAGAACCTTCAAAATAGCTTGACTTTCTCCAATGATGCGATCGTAGCGATGTCGATCGATGATTTGTTCGCGTAATGTATCTACTTCCTTCCTCAAATTTACTGTGCTGCTGTGCTTCTGCACTTTTAGATCAAGCATAGTTAAAG
>CAXNNF010000258.1:0-3381 GCA_964203455.1 Bacteroidia bacterium | reverse complement strand
ACCATTTTCCAATTCCTTGATGAAAAAACGTCGCTACAGCAAGAAATAAAGATTTTCAGGTCTTTGCCCATTATTCCATTTCTTAAAGCATTGTTTTTATATGTAAAAACAAGAAATTACCCGCGATATATTGTTGCTGTATTTTTTGTTATTCTTTATTTAATCACAGTAAAAATTGATGTTTCGCTCGGTTTATTTGTAAATTATTCCACATTAGCTTCAGGTTTATTATTGGTTGGGATCCCTCATGGCGCTTTAGATTATTTGCTCATTAAAAAACGCAATAATTCACTTGTTTCTTTTATTGTAAAATACATTTTAATAATTGCGGTATACCTTGTTGTATGGTGGTTTTTGCCAATGATTTCACTATTAGTTTTCCTTGTTTTTTCTTGTTTTCATTTTGGAGAATCTGAAATTGTGGAAAATGGATCTTCTATTAACTCTATAACATCAGTCTTAAATGCTTTTTTTCTAGGCCTTTCAGTTTTGTGTTTTATCATTTTTACTCACATAACTGAATCGCTATCAATTATTGATAATATGATTGATTTATCGGATATATATAAAAGGGAAATCCTCAAGAATGCAAGACTTTCTGCAGCATTTTCTCTTGCTTATATAATTTCTCAATCTTTTTTTTCTAGGAAAAGGATGCATTGGGGACTTCTCTTTCTCCTGCTAATAGGTAGTTTAGTTCCATTAATAGCCGCGTTTGGATTGTATTTCATCGTTCAACACAGCATCAATGCTTGGGGGCATCTGAAAAATGGACTTTCAACAAATAACATTTCATTGTATAAGAAAGCATTGCCTTTTACAATGGGTGCAGTTCTTTTATTTATGATAATTGCGACACTCAACAATAGCCTTCGATTTGAAAATGATAAAATAATTTCATCATTCTTTATTTTTCTTGCTTGTATTAGTCTACCGCATGTTTTTCTGATGCATAATTTTTATGAATCCAAGAATTAATAGGGCTTAAAACTAGGGATTCCCAAAATATTTATGTGTTAATTTTAGAATTGTGAAAGCATCAAAAATTTAAAACAATCCCAGAAAATTGAGTTTCCGAAATTGATTATTGTCTTCTTCAATTGTATTTGGTCAAACAGAAATTTTGTTTAAAACCATACACTGATTTCATAACAGAACTATTTTACATCCAAAGTCTTAAAACCTAGCTTCACTTTTAGTTTTTCCAAAATCTGCTGAACTGCAGGACAAATAAAACTGTTTTGATACGTTAGATCAAGCAGTTGGTGGATGCGTTTGCGGTTGGTATGTGGATAAGTTCGGCAAGCCGTTGGACGATCTTCGTAAACACCACAGCTATTGTCGTCGGAGAGAAAAGGGCAAGGCGAAGACTTCAAAACGAAATCATCGTCTTCGTCCATGCGAATATAATTGGATATAAAAACAGCTGGTTTTAGTCGCAAACGCTTGGATAGATGCTCAATATCCTTCTGATTAAAAATCGGACTAGAAGTACGGCAGCAATTTCCACACGCCAAACAATCCGTTTTTTCAAATACCTCATCATGGACATCTTGAAATTGATTGTCCAAGTTTGTTGGTTGGGTTCTTTTAAGTTTGTCAAGAAATTTTCGGTTGCTTACTTGCTGAAGCTTACCAGCTTGATGAATTGTTTCGGGTAATTGATTTTCGTTTGTTGACAAAATTGGAGTATTAGACTTGGATTAAGAAACTGCAAAGATTATTTTTGGCAATCCACACAAAAATACTGGGTTTTTCGTTTCATTCTAGCATGGTTCAATTTCGTATATACATTATTTCATTTCTATTCATCTTTTCAACAGGATTTTTGCTAGCTCAAAAAGACCAATCACTTGCGCTTATCTCCATTGCTCCTCCCGACACTATTCCTCCTGATTTGCATGAAATTGAAGAGCTATTGGAGGAAGAAGACGATTCTGCTGATGCCGATTTGGAGTCTTTCGAGAACATTAACGACGAAGATATTTGCGCACTCATCAATTGCGATTTATATAATGCCATTTGGGATACAACACGAATAAATCCCTATGGTTTGAATCTCAAAGAAAAGAAAGACTCAACATTTTTAACCTTGTTTCATGATGTGCAATGCGATTATGCGCATCCAACTTGCGGTGAAATAACTTCTGAATTTGGTTTTCGTCGCACACGATATCATTATGGTATAGATATTAATTTGGAAACGGGTGATGAAGTTCTAGCCGCTTTCGAGGGAACGGTTCGAGTAGCTCGATTTAGTCCTTCCTATGGTTATTACGTTATTATTCGACACCTCAATGGACTAGAAACCTTGTACGCGCATCTTTCTCAAATCAATGTTTCGGCTGGCAAATACATCCAAGCTGGCGATCGGATTGGTTTGGGTGGAAATACTGGCCACTCACGGGGAAGTCATTTACATTTTGAAGTACGATTCTTGGGTCAACAAATCAATCCGCGTGATGTAATTTCATTCGAGAACTATACTTGTAGCACGCAGGAATTGTGTATCAGTCCTGCGAATTTCGATTATTTAAGAAAGGTTGAAAAGCATAAAGCCGAATTTTCCAAACGGAAGTACCATAAAATTCGTAAAGGCGACACACTCAGTAAAATTGCGCGTAAAAATAGAACCACTGTTTCCAAACTTTGTAAGCTCAATAAAATGAGTAAGAAAACGAAGTTACGCCCAGGAAAACGTTTACGAGTAGCATAAATCCGTAATTCTTAATCCATAATCCGTAATTCGTAATCCGTAATCCGTAATTCGTAATTGATAATTCGTAATTAAATTATTTCTTCTTCTTCAATCGGATGTGAAAATACCCACCCGCCGTTACTTGAAATTGATGAAATACCAACTGCTGATCTGCACGCTCCGGAGCCTCATTGTTGATGTAAATATCCGGAAGGTTCATCCAACCTGATCGTAATTGCGGACGCACAAAGAAATTCTTCAAAAATCGAATTTCGGGACCCACTCGAAATGATGCACAATAACCAGCAATGTGGTATTTATTATCGACTCCATATCCTTCAGGAAATTCATTGTCCGCAAAAATGTGTGCTTCTGTTTTAGGAATTACAATGCCCAATCCAAGAACTGTTTGCCAATAAATGCCTAATCTATTCTTGAAAAGTTCTGCAATGCGAAAGGTATATTCGGCATCGGCGCTCAGCAAATTAAGTCCATCGGTATGTTCAAATTTTAAAAGATTGCTATTTAGATTAACGGGAGTATTGATATACGAACCTACGTAATTATTTGAACGATTACTGGCTGGCAATACAACGCCCGACATGATCACTTCTTGATCGTTGCGAACCACGTATTTCATGTGATCCAATCCCAATGAAAATCCCCAATGTTGGTTTACTTTA
>CAXNNF010000257.1:0-3382 GCA_964203455.1 Bacteroidia bacterium | reverse complement strand
ATGTCCGAAAAAAACTCCCCTCTCCTCTGGAGTCGTGAATCAATTCGAATTTCATTTCAAATCCCTTAGGGATTGAATATCCATTGAAATGTTTGTCATGTTTGAATTGTGCTTCCCCGATGGGGCGTATTTTCTTTCAATGATACATTTTGCGCATAAAAATTAATAAGTCAAAGCCAAATTAACAGCAGCAGCAGCATTTAAATTTCCATATCCAAGACTACCAGAATAACTTGGGTAAAACTGAGAAGAGTTTCTTAATGCTAAGTATACTTGTGTTTTAGTTAGACTTGGTTTCGCACTCCAAACCAATGCGGCAATTCCCGCAGAGGTAGCTGTTGCACATGAACTGCCTCCAATATACGCCGGAGTTGATCCCGATGCCGATAAGGAGAGTGAATTTCGGTCGGTATTGCTGCTGCGTTCCATTGGAATTGTAAAGTCAACTTCCCAACCATCGTGACAACTTGCACAGGTGCTTCCGTTTTCTTTAACACCCGTTACGGCAATACAAGCACTATAGGAAGCAGGGTAAATAACTCCCCACCAACTCGTCCAAGAATATGAAGTTCCGGCAGCTGCGAAAACCATCTTTCCTTTATTATTTGCATAATTTACACCGTCTTCCAAAATACTGCTCGAAAATGGAGTACCGATGCTCATACTTACAATGCGGACATCTACTTTATTTCCCATTCGAACAAGTGCATTTTTAACACCTGTTTTTTCTGAAGATCCATCCAAAACAACATCCTCGCAAGCGCGAATAAAATGCAGATTCGATTTATATGCAACTCCTGTTGTTGCATTACCTGAATTTCTAGGACCTGCAGCTAAACCACTCATGCTCGTTCCATGGGTGCAGGAAGTATATGCGGTTGTTCCATATGTGTAATCGGTAGTAATTGTTCGTCCAACATTTGAACTACCACTATTAAACAAACTACTTAAGTATAATTGAGCGCTACTTATTCCCGCATCAATAACGCCAATGGTAATTCCTTGTCCTTGGGCTACATTCCATGCATTGGGAATGTTGACGTTGTTGTAGTTCCAAGGTAATCTGCAATTGGGGCTTATGGTAGTAAAATCAGAAGTGTTGAGACTTGTTGTTGAAGCAGAGCAGCCAGATGTTGAGCGCTCTTTTGATTGTGGCCAATAGTCGAGCGGTTCGATATAACGCACGTTTTCAAGATTGTATAATGCGGTAAATGTGTTTTTATCGGTTAAACGGATTGTGATAATGGGAAGCGTTTGATCATCTTCAATAAGAATATCCTCGATTTTGATAGGCGATAATGCCGTTTTGTTTATTTCTGAAATAATCAATTCTATAAGAGCGTCATGAACAGATTTCCAAGGTGCGCTTTTTAGGTTTATCGTATGAATACTGCTCGTTATATCTTTTAAATCTGCTGGTTTGTATCCAATGGCAACCGCTTGATTTCCATAATGCGCGGCACTCCAAATGGTTTTTAGGTCCATCCATTCCCAGCGAAAATCTTTACGCTCGCTTAACGTTTGTAAAATAATTTCATCTGTTTTTGCTTGAGAAAAAGGAACGCCTTCGGGAGCTGGAGTTTGATTTGCTTTGGGCTTAAGCACATTTTCCAAAACACTTGAATTGTTATTGTTTATATCCTCGTTCTTATAACACGATGAAAGGGCGAATAGGGTGCAAGCAACAATAAAATAATGAAGTGACTTCATAATACAATGAGTAATTTTTTTTACGAAAATAGGTTCTAAAGTGTTTTGAAAATTAATTGTTCATTAAAAATTTCAACAGCAAGGTTGATATCTAAGTTAATATCGTGTTCATTCATTTTGCATGGCTGATTTATCAAGCGTCTAAAACATTTTTCAATTAAATTAGATATGGAAAATATGGTTTATTCAGCTACCTTTGCGCCCATTAAAAAATAGCCATGATTGCAGTATCGAATATCTCTCTCCGTTACGGAAAACGTACACTTTTTGAAGACGTTAACCTCAAATTTATACCCGGCAATTGCTATGGTCTTATTGGCGCCAATGGTGCAGGGAAATCTACATTTTTGAAGATACTATCCGGAGAGATAGATGCAAACACGGGTGAAATTGCCATTACACCTGGTGAACGTATGGCCGTTCTTCGTCAGAATCACTATGAGTTTGATGCATTCCCTGTATTGCAAACTGTGATGATGGGCCATAAAAAACTCTGGGATATTATTCAGGAGAAAGATGCCATTTATGCGAAGCCCGATTTTAGCGATGCTGATGGAATTAGAGCGTCCGAATTGGAAGGCGATTTTGCCGAGATGGAAGGTTGGAATGCCGAAAGCGATGCAGCTAATTTATTGAGCGGTTTGGGTGTCCCAGAAGATTTACATTACCGACTTGTTTCCGAATTAAATGGAACGCAAAAAGTTCGTGTACTACTTGCACAGGCGCTTTATGGAAATCCGGATATACTTTTACTCGATGAGCCAACCAACGATTTGGATGTGCATACCATTGCTTGGTTAGAAGACTATTTAGCCGATTTTAAAAATACTGTTATTGTTGTATCCCACGATCGACATTTCTTGGATGCAGTGTGTACACATATTGTGGATATCGATTACAGTAAAATGAAGCTTTTTACCGGTAATTATACATTTTGGTACGAATCAAGTCAATTGATTAGTCGCCAAATGGCCGATAAGAATTCCAAGATGGAAGATAAGCGAAAGCAACTTCAGGAATTCATTGCTCGTTTCAGTGCAAATGCTTCTAAATCGCGCCAAGCAACAAGCCGTAAAAAGTTATTGGACAAATTGAATGTGGAAGATTTGCAAGCATCAACCCGAAAATATCCTGCCATAATTTTTAAACCAGAGCGCGAGCCAGGCGATCAGATTTTACATGTGGAAAATTTGAGTGCTAGCTTAAATGGAAAACTCTTGTTTTCGAATGTGACGTTTAATATGCATCGTTCCGATAAAATTGCTGTAATAGCTCAAGATCATCAAGCGGTTTCCTTTTTATTCGACATTCTCTTAGGGGAACGCCAACAAGATGGCGGAACTGTAACGTGGGGAACAACTATAAAACCTGCGTATTTGCCTGCCGATAATGGAAAGTATTTCACCAGTGATTTGAACCTAATTGATTGGCTTCGACAATATTCATCCGATCCTGATGAAACTTTCGTGCGTGGCTTTTTAGGAAAAATGTTATTCTCTGGTGAGGAAACATTGAAAAAATGTTCGGTTTTATCGGGAGGTGAAAAAATGCGTTGTATGATTTCACGTATGATGCTTGGTAGCGGTAATTTACTGGTAATGGATGAACCAACTAATCACCTCGATTTGGAATCGATGACTGCCTTTAATAATTCGATTACCGATGTTAAGAC
>CAXNNF010000256.1:0-3382 GCA_964203455.1 Bacteroidia bacterium | reverse complement strand
AATCACGAATCGATTCATCTGTTTCTTGCGCATTTATGATTAGTTGCAAGAGTGATAAAATTATAAATCCTGCTATTTTCTTAAAGCTGTTTTTTCTAGGCACGTCGGTGATTTCTGGTATTAGTTAAATCCTATTTTTTTCGATTCATCAACCAAAACACAATTCCAATGAATATCATTATGGAAAATGCAATCATGAAAAAATTGCCTTTTCCGAATTGTTGATCGGGTAAGGAATAGCCCAATATCAATGCATCTAAATCAATGTGTGCAAGTTTTTCAGTATTTGTAAAGGCCGCGTATTCTTGGTTTTTGTAAAATTGAATGCTATTAGATAATTCAGGAAACTCATTTAGTAATTGTTTAAGTTCTGAAAAAAGTACAATGGATGATAATCGGATATAGCCAGCACGTCCCAAAATACACGCGTTCGCACTCAGTCTTTTTTCTCGGCTGTCACCAATTTCAATTTCCTCGATCCAATAAAGTACATGTTTTTCAGCATTGTAAACTGGCGCCATTGCCCAATTGCTAATCTGAATGAATTCAAGTTCCGCTTGCTTTCGATTAACATTGCTGCTATCTATAGATTTTTTGAGATGTTCGAATAATACTTGTTCATTTAAATCATTTTGTTTGTTGTCGGAAATATGTCCATCGGCAATATAATCGACAGTAAATACTAATGCTTCGGGTGCAAAAACGGAGGTTGATTTATTGGAAATAAGTCCCAAATGAATCGCGCTATTTTCAGATTCTGCCCAAAAATTTATCAACATTTCGCGAGTTTGAATTGAATCGAGAAATTGATAGTTCGAAGGTAATTGACAATGAGCAAAGTCTTTTTTAAGAACGACATCGCCAGTTTGAAAATGAAAACTGGATTCAATTTCCGAACTCAACGATTCGTAATCTTGTTCTTGGGCAAAAATGTTTGACTCTGAAAAAAGCCCACTTAATAGAAAAATCCAAACGAAACACCGATTCATCATTCGTACAATTTATACTTAATCTTTATTTTATACAAAAATCGCAGATTATATTCAATCGGAATCAATGTCTTCACTTAATTTTCTAAATCGCTATAAACACTCAACCAAGCATCTGATAGTGAATCGAGAATATCGCCAGCATGCATCGCAATAACACCCCTTTTTTGCGATGCGATATCACCAGCAATTCCATGAATAAACACACCCATTCGTGCTGCATGAATAGCTGGAATTCCTCGCGCTAGCAATCCAGTTAGGAGACCAGTTAGAATATCACCACTTCCTCCTTTGGCCATTCCTGCATTTCCGGTACTATTAAAATGTACTTCGCCCGAAGGACTACAAATAGCTGTAAAAGCACCTTTTAAAACCACAATCGCGCCCGATTTACGACTTAATTCCCGCGCATTTTCGAGGCGTTCAAAACCAGAATTTGCTTTCTGTGTAAGTCTGTCGAGTTCGCCAGGATGCGGTGTTAATATGGAATTATTAGGAATAAACGCAAGCCAAGTTTTATTTTCTGCCAAAATATTCAATCCATCGGCATCAATTACCAGAGAATCGGAGGTGTTTTGGAGGAGGTTTTTAAAGATGCGAACTGTATCGTCATGCATTCCGGTACCTGGGCCAAACCCAATTGCCCCAAAAGGTTCGGGATTGAAACTTCCGCTTAGGTGGCCCATTTCTTCGGATGTGAATACCATGGCTTCAGGAACACTGCTTTGTAAAATACTATACGATTCGGCGGGAATATAACTGCTACACAAACCAACACCACTTCGAATACACGCTTTGGTTGCCATAACTACAGCGCCCGTTTTTCCATGTGAACCCCCAATAATAAGTGCGTGACCATTGTTTCCTTTATGTGCAAATTGATTTGGTTTTAAAAGATCATCTTTCAAGTCGGGCAAAACGGTATAATGGAAATTCGAAAAGGAATCATCCAAAAATTCTGCTGTTTCTGGCTCCATCAATCCAATATTCAGAACATGCCACAGCCCAACATAGCGTTGCGATTCAGGAAAGAGATATTGGAGTCGCGGAGAATGAAAGCACAACGTATGATGCGCATGAATGGCTTCTGCTTTTTCGGGCATCGGGATATCCGTAAAAAAACCGCTTGGTGCATCAATCGAAATGCGAATGGCTTTTAAATGATTGATGCTGCGAAACATTTGCCCAAGTTCTTTGACAACGGGCCTGCTTAGTCCACTTCCAAACAAGGCATCAATAACAACCGTTGCATTATGCATTTGTCTTGCGGAATTTTCTTGGAGAATGCTAGATTCGCCTCCAACTGCAAGAAAACGTTCTTTGTTAAGCGCATTGTCATGACTTAACTCAGAAACATCCAATGCAAAAACCTGTAACTTTTTCCCTGCGTTTAAAAGTAAACGAGCGATTACCCAACCATCGCCGCCATTATTTCCGGGCCCACAAAGCACTATATAATGTGCATCCGTTTGAACGTGTTTTATGATCCATTCAAAGCACATGGTAGATGCATGTTCCATCAGTTCGGTAGAACTAATTTTGCGCAATCCCATGGTGAATAAATCGGCCATGCGCATTTGTTGGTTAGATAATATGTGCATCGTATTTCAAATAATTGTTTTAAAAACAAATCAGTTTCTTGTAATTCAAGCAGTAATTCGACTGTAAATTTCTAATACCTGAGGAATGAGCAATTCCTCTTCGTTGTTATGAATCACCCAATCGGCTCGGGAAATCAATTCGATTTGTGGTAATTGTTGTTGAATTCGATTTCGAACCGCATCTTCTGTTATTCCATTTCGATGCATCACCCGTTTAATCCTTAATTCATCGGGAGCTTCAACTACAATGACTCCGTCGAGATGTTTATCTAATCCGTGTTCAAATAGAATAGCAGTTTCTTTTATAACATAAGGGCTCGATTGATTGTCGCACCATGTTTTGAAATCTTGTGCAACTGCCGGATGAATGATTGCATTTAACTTTGATAATGCTGAAGAATCTTTAAATACAATTACCGAAAGTTTTTCTCTATTTAAGTTTTCGTTTTCATCGAACATATCATCCCCAAACTGATTTTTAATGGCACTTTTTACCAAGGGATCTTTGTCTGTAATTTCTCGACCTGCTTCATCTGAATTGTAAACAGGCACATTCAACATATTGAAAATACGCGCGACTGTTGTCTTCCCGCTACCAATTCCACCTGTAAGTACGATACATTTCATAGTTGAATTTACTAATTATAAAATTTAAATTGTTTAATTCAATTAGAATCGAGTTAAGAACAAATCACCTACTTATTTTTTCGAATGATAAATTCTACTGTTTCGGGTTCTATGCGAATACCTTGAACGCAAGGAGGAGACTGCTTTACATTCACACGTAAGTTG
>CAXNNF010000255.1:0-3383 GCA_964203455.1 Bacteroidia bacterium | reverse complement strand
AAAATGAGTAAAAAAGCACTATTCTGGTTTCGTCGCGATTTGCGTTTGAACGATAATACTGGCCTTTACCATGCCTTGAAAAACAATGAACAAGTTCAGGCCATCTTCATTTTCGATCCGTCCATTCTAGATCGACTCGAAGACGAAGATGATGTTCGGGTAACGTTTTTACATCGTGAAGTATCGCGCATCAACGAGGAACTACAAAAAATGGGATCGTCGTTGGATGTCTATTACGATTCTCCACAAAATGTATTTACCTCACTTGCTCTAGCCGGAGAAATCAGCGCAGTATATACCAATCACGATTATGAATCTTATGCGCAAGAGCGAGATTCGCAGATAAATGAACTACTAAAAAAGCACAACATTGCTTTTCATACCTTTAAAGATCAAGTGGTTTTTGAAAAGGATGAAGTGATGAAAGATGATGGGAAACCATACACCGTTTTTACACCATATTCCCGCAAATGGAAGTTGAAACTTAGCGAAAACGACATTCAATCGTACCCGAGTGAAACGCTAAGTAATTCTTTTGTAAGAAGAGAAAAATCTGAGCTTCCAAGTTTGAAAGAGATGGGATTTGTTCCTTCAAAAATTTCCATCCCGCCCAATATTTTGCTTGTTGACATTGTAAAACGTTATGCGAATCATCGCGATTTTCCTGCACAAAAGGGAACAAGCAAGCTGAGTGTGCATTTACGTTTTGGAACGGTTTCTATCCGTGAATTGGTTAGAGAGGCTCGCGGATTAAGTGAAACATGGCTCAACGAATTGATATGGCGTGAATTTTACCAAATGATTCTTTGGAATTTTCCGCAGGTGGTTCATAAAGCCTTTAAACCTGCTTACGATTTAATCGATTGGCGCAATGATTCAGATTCGTTTAATCTTTGGTGTGAGGGAAAAACAGGCTATCCAATTGTGGATGCGGGCATGCGCGAATTATTGGCAACAGGATTTATGCACAATCGTGTTCGCATGATTGTCGCCAGTTTTTTAACCAAGCACTTGCTCATTGATTGGCGCTGGGGCGAAGCGTGGTTTGCGCGCAAATTGATGGATTTTGAATTGGCATCCAACAACGGAGGTTGGCAATGGGCTGCTGGATGTGGCTGCGATGCCGCTCCCTATTTCCGGGTTTTTAGTCCGGCTTTACAAACCGAAAAGTTCGATCCTCAAGCAGAATACATTCGTCGTTGGATTCCGGAAATAAATGATCCATTCGTCTATCCTAAACCCATCGTCGACCATAAAATGGCTCGAGAAAGAGCGCTTTCGACCTACAAAGCAGGTTTGCAAAAATCAGTTGTAAGCGAATGAAAGGAGTAAAGAAGGCGGATCTTCCTCACAAAATCTGCCAATATTGTAAACGTCCATTTTCGTGGCGAAAGAAATGGGAACGCGATTGGGAAAACGTATTGTATTGCAGTGATCGTTGTAGAAACTCAAAAACATGAACACACTACTACATTGGTATCGTAACGATTTGCGGTCAGAAGACCATGCTGCACTTGCTCATGCTGCTGCAAAAGGAATGAAGGTTTTGCCGCTCTTCATTTTGCCCAATGAAGAAATGTTTGGCTTATCCAAGTTACACCGCTTAGGAAAACATCGAAAACATTTTCTTCATCAAACCTTAAAAGACCTTGCTGATTTTTGGGAAAAACAAGGAACCGAATTGCTCATCCTTCAGGGTAAACCGGTAGACATTATCCCTCAATTATGTCAAAAATACACGGTCGAAGAACTGAGTTTTGCAGCAGCCCATGCCAGCGAAGAAATTGCCCTAGAGCAAGCCGTTGAACTAGCACTGAAGGGTGAGAAGATCAGCATCTTTAAATTTTACGATGATTTCCTAATTCATCCCGACGATTTATTTTGTCATCCATCTCAAATCCCCGACGTTTTCACCAACTTTCGAAAAAGCGTAGAAGCCAATCTGAAAATCCGAGCACCCTTAGTCTATGAATTCCCACAAGGTTATCCGCATCATGAAAAGGGGATTTCATTGGAGCAAATTATACTAAACGAGAATTCTTTTGCCGAAACGCGCAGTGCTTTTCCATTTAGCGGAGGAGAACGGCAAGCTCAAAAACGCATACAGGATTACTTCTTCACAAATAAATTCATTCTTCAATACAAGGAAACTCGAAACGGTTTACTTGGCGCCGATTATTCCACCAAATTTAGTCCTTGGTTAGGATTAGGAGCAGTTTCGCCCCGACAGATTTATGCAGAACTTAAAAAGTTTGAGCAGCAACATGGAGCAAACGAGTCGACATATTGGTTAGTGTTTGAGCTGTTTTGGCGCGACTATTTCCGCTATATGCTGATTAAGTATGGGGAGAAGCTTTTCTTAAAAAACGGCCTGAATATTTACAATCCCAAACGAGAAATTGTGCAATCGGATGCGCTTTTTCAGAGTTGGATTCTAGGGAAAACCGGTGATGATTTTGTGGATGCCTGCATGCACGAATTGGCGGCAACCGGTTTTATGAGTAACCGAGGACGACAGAATGTGGCCAGTTATCTCGTGCATCAACTTAAATTAGATTGGCGTTTGGGTGCTGAGTATTTTGAGTCCATGTTAATCGATTATGATGCGGCAAGCAACTGGGGAAATTGGGCTTATTTAGCAGGTGTTGGAAACGACCCACGTCAACGCATTTTCAACACACAAAAACAAGCTGAGCAATATGACCAAAACGGAGAATTCAGAAAATGTTGGAATTGATTGTGTTCCGCATGTGGTAATTATCTCCGATGTTTGTTGCAATTAAAAATCAGAATGCTATCTGCTGTCCTTTTTGAACTGATTGCTTTTTCATTTGCCATTGTGGGAGTTTTTCTAACTGCCCGCGGTCATGTTGCCGGTTGGATATTGGGAATCATTGGTTCTGCCTTATATATTCCCGTTTTCTTTGAAGGGAAACTATATGCAGAATCGGCACTTCAACTGTTTTATGTATTAATGGGAATTTATGGATGGTGGAATTGGCTCCGAACGGCTAATGGAACCAACACACTTCAGGTTTTATCAATCGGACGCATTACCCTGCTAATTCTGTCTATACTCCTTGTTATTGGTTCGGGATTTCTCGGTTTTTGTCTGGATCAATTTTCCAACACCGATGTGCCTTACTTCGATGCCACCATGGGAATTTCCGGCTTGCTAATCACTTGGATGATGGCAAGAAAATACATTGAGAACTGGATCTGTTGGATGATTGTTGATTTGGCTAATGCGGGACTTTTTATTTATAAATCACTCTATTTAACGGCATTTCTTTATATCATTATGGCTGCTATTGCATTGTATGGTTTAAAAACATGGAGAAAGGAGCTCGCCAAACCATGATACGAATTGCAGTTACAGGCCC
>CAXNNF010000254.1:0-3396 GCA_964203455.1 Bacteroidia bacterium | reverse complement strand
AACACTAATTCATCGTTTTTCCATTCAATTTCATCACGAAGTTTTAGGAAAAAGGCATCAGCTATTTCAGACGAAATAATAGATCCGAAATAATTGACCTCTCCATCTTTCGGTAAAATATTCTCAGAAGCATCGGCTTGAAAAAGATTGTATGTGTTATTCGACAATGGTGTTCAGTTAAAATTAAAATCAAAAATCATTGGTAAAGTATAGAAAACAAGGATACGAATGCTTTATAAATCTCGTTATCAATCATTCCTTTATTTCTCTACTTTTGCACAATATCATTTAAAACTCCTGATGGACAATCTTGTTCTTGCTGCTCAACTTATTTTAAGTCTTTCTATATTAATTGTCCTACACGAAATGGGGCATTTTTTCCCTGCTCGTTGGTTCAATACACGTGTTGAGAAATTCTACCTTTTCTTCGATTGGGGCTTTTCACTCTTTAAATTCAAAACCAAAAAAATTGACGAAAACGGTGTAGACCAAGGAACCGAATATGGAATTGGTTGGCTTCCATTAGGTGGCTATGTGAAGATTTCGGGGATGGTAGACGAGTCGATGGATAAAGAGCAAATGGCTTTGCCTCCTCAACCTTGGGAGTTTCGCTCTAAGCCAGCATGGCAACGTTTAATCATCATGATTGGTGGTGTAACCGTGAATTTAATTTTGGGAATGTTTATTTATTCCATGATTCTTTTTGCTTGGGGAAAGGAATATTTGTCGGTCGAAAATGCTAAATACGGTGTGGTTGTTGGCGATAAAATTGTATCCGATTTGGGATTTCGTAATGGCGATAAAATTGTCTCTGTAAATGGCAAAATGCCCAAAGACTTTCGCGACTTAAACATCGACATTTTGTTGAATGAGCCCAATACGGTTAAATTGAATCGTCAGGGAAGCGTCATTGATGTGAATATTCCGGAAGGATTTGCCGAAAAAGTGGTTGGTTTAGATGAGCCTACACTTTTCTATCCAGCTATTCCAGCTATTGTGGATTCCGTAATGGACGATTCTCCAGCAGCAACCGCCAAACTCATGAAAGGTGATACAATATGCGGTGTTAACCAACATGAAATTCACTTCATGGCTGAGCTTAGCAAAGAACTTACTGAAAATAAAGGCAAGGACGTTACAATTTCGGTTGTTCGTGGACTCGATACATTGGCATTAAAAACTAAAATTGGTGATGATGGCAAACTAGGATTTTTCAGCATCGACCCTAAGAAAGTCCTCACATTCTCGACAGAAACTTTTGGCTTTTTCGAATCGTTTCCTGCAGGAATTTCCGAAGGTGCAACAACATTGGTTAATTACGTGAAGCAATTCAAACTCGTATTCACCAAAGAAGGATCTCAGAAGCTTGGTGGATTTGGTGCTATTGCATCGCAGTTTGATAAAGGCTGGGATTGGCATCGCTTCTGGAACATCACTGCGTTTCTTTCTATCGTTCTTGCGTTTATGAATATTTTGCCTATTCCTGCGCTCGATGGCGGTCACGTAATGTTTCTCCTTTACGAGATTGTTACAGGACGTAAACCAAGCGACAAATTCTTAGAACGCGCCCAAATGATTGGGATGATTTTGTTGTTAAGCTTATTGGTTTTCGCCAATGGAAACGACATCTACAAGTGGATCAAAGGCCTCATGAAGTAAATGGAATTTCTCGGGCTTTCCCGAGTATTCCAACCCACGAAACCGATCGTTTGATATTGCGTGAAGTCCGCGCAGAACATCAACGTTTCTTGGCTTTAAAAGCACCTGTGAATCAAGCTCGGATGTTTCTTAACATCAAGAATGATGAAGAATGGCAACACGAACGCAACAAAGCCAAACAAGGTTTACGCACTTGGGACACGAGTTCCTGCTGGTTTATGCTGTTCGATAAAACAAGCGGCTCTCCAATTGGCGCATGCGGATTTCACAATTGGTTTCTCTTGCACCGAAGAGCTGAAATTGGATACGTTCTTCTCGAAGAACGATGGAAACGTTTGGGCTTGATGTCCGAAGCATTGAAATTTGTAATCCCATTCGGATTTAATCAACTTAATCTGATTCGCATGGAAGCTTGTATTTCACCAGAAAATAAAGCGTCATTATCTATCATTCAGAAATTCAATTTTCAACAGGAAGGCCTTTTGCGGCAACATTTCACGCCTAAAGGTTCGAGTTTTCCGGAGGACTCTATATTATTTGCTTTGTTGGAAAGTGATTATCGAATTCCCAAAAATATACTTTGAAAAATCCCCTGCAATTCAGTTAAAATTCACGCAACAAACGCGATGCATTCTGAAGAGCATTCTTGAACCCATTTCTCGCAAGGCATAACAAAAAGTCACCGCGTTTATTCCCAATATGGGAATTCCGATCTCACTTTCTAATTTTTCAGCAATATGAACCATACTCATATTGGTTCCCAATTGAATAATTGCATCCAATTTATTTTCGGGAGTTGCCAAATGATGAAGTATCACTTCTTCTTTTAGTGAATCTGGAATGTGCGCTATATCGACCAAATCGCCGCAACCAAATCCAAAACTCACAACCACTTCATAGCCCAAATATTCAAACATTTTAATGGCATTGTCATTTCCCTTTTTAATAAATGGAGCAATTAAACCAATACGTTTGGCCTTGTATTTTTTTAATGCTGCATCGGCTGCATCGTGCCAAGTTGCCCACGATAACTTATTGTTAGCTGCAATTCCATCCATCAAACTTCGAATCTCGTCAATTCCATGGAGAATATGTTCGAGGCTCATTCCCATAATGAGGTACTCGGATTGTGAAAAAAGCGACTAATTAATGGGTATGTAATCCATTAATGAAGATGTTCTTGAATTTAGCTATTCTCTTGGGTTTGAATATTGACTCCCTAGGTTGATTGTTCACTGTATGATTTCCAACACCATACAATCCTTCTGTGCCAATGAAACTGGCCTCTTAAAATTTTATTTATTATCGAATCTCCCAAGTAACTTCTGTGTTTTCCCAGAATATACTCATTCGGCCATCTGCACGTTCGTCGGATGTGATACCAAATTTAAAACGTTCGTTAAACTCAGCTGATTTCTTTGGTGCTACTTTAAAACGAAGTACATCTTTGCTTTCATCGTACTTGTATGAGCCCCATTGGTCTGTAACAGAATTGATAATGATCGTCCATTCTGTTTCACCAGGAATAGAAAACATAGCATATTTACCAGCACGCAACATTCCGCCACCTACTTTACAATCGCGGCTTACTTCGATCGTTGATGCTTCGTTAGCACCGGTTCGCCAAACTTTACCAAATGGAACCAATTCGCCAAACACTTTACGACCTTTTACACCCGGAGAACTATAATTAACAACCACTTTTAAATTTCCAATGGTCGCTTCTGCTGTTTTGGG
>CAXNNF010000253.1:0-3407 GCA_964203455.1 Bacteroidia bacterium | reverse complement strand
GAATTACCTATTTCAGCAGTTTCAATAGAAATTACGTCATTTGCTGGATTCGGGTCTAGACTAAAAAGTTGCGTTGATTGAGATTGATATTTAATATTATTTGGAACATCAGATGAGTATGTTAAACCCGGAAATTCAATTTCAGCATTTATTGGATTAGAAGCTACATAACCCTCAACACCTCCTGATGGAGTTCCCAATTGGATATTTAACTCAAATGAGAAAACACCATCGGTAGTAAACTGACCGATAAGTACTTTGTTGGTTTCCGGATTAGGGCCAGTAGCCCCATTAAGTGCAGACCAAGCTCCATCGCTTGTAGAAAATACTGAACCATTTGCAACATCGTTTGTGTTATCGAAAATGGCCAATTGAGCATCAATACCTAAAGTTGTAACAGGTTCTGTAGTTCCTAAAAGAAATCCATCTTGCAAAGTCAATGGAATACCTGCATCACTATTATTATTTTGGAGAACACCATCATTATTAGTATTGTTAGCTACTCCATCATCTTCCGATTTTAACACACCAAAATTTCCTACGCAGGCAGCGCCAACAGAAATCCAAGAATCTAACATTACTGTATTGTTTCTAGCATTAGTCTTAGAATACGTTGGAGTAGTTGCTCCCCTATCTTCATTATTAAAGAATAAGGTGGTAGTTGAAATTCTTAGTTCATGAAAATTTGGCGCAGGAACACCATAAACTGCTTGCATTTTGTAACCTGGTAACATATCTACATAAACGCGGTATGTTACAGATCCAATAGGCAAAACTCCGCCATCAGCATTAACAGTTGCATCATTTGCATTAGAGATGTAATATTTCTCAACGACGATATTTTCTAAGCCCTGACCAAAAGCAGAAATTGAAAGAATAGCGCTCGCAATAATTAGTAATGATTTTTTCATAGACGAATAGAATTTATAGGACTTTATGGATTTATTTAAGAAGAAATTTACCTCTTCAAATTCCCTACAAAATTATTCAAATTAAAAATTGAGTGCGTTTCTAATTGTTATTTTAAAGTTAAATAGTTGAATACAACGCAACGTCTAGAACGCCTTAAATTACTGATAATCCATAATCAATAAATATCACGCACTTTAATCGCGTAACATTATATTAATATTGAGTTAATATTGAGGAGCGGTTAGATGCATGGAATCCGTTATTTTTTTGTTATTCTATCCAATTCTCATTGAAAAAGACCCAATAGATTAGAGTGTTATACACAAACAGAATCTATCTGTCTTGTCGTTTCGAAACGTCAATGCGCTTTTCGGCTTCAAGCCCTTCCACTAAACGGTCTTTTCCCCAAATAAAATCTTCGCGTTCGTAATCGGAGGGTAGGATTTCCTTCGTTAAGAAGATTGCCTCTTTCGGGCACGCTTCTTCGCACAATCCACAGAAAATACAACGGAGCATATTAATCTCATAAACAGCCGCATACTTTTCTTCGCGGTACTTTCCTTCTTCGCCTTTTTGACGCTCATCCGCAATCATCGTGATGGCTTCGGCAGGACAAGAAACCGCACACAATCCACAGGCTGTGCAACGTTCAGCTCCGTTCTCGTCGCGCTTCAACACATGTCGACCACGATAAACCTCGCTGTTTTCGCGGGTTTGTTCAGGGTATTTTAGTGTAACAGGGCGTTTAAAAAAATGCTTGAGCGTTACCGCCATTCCTTTTAATACAGCAGGAAGATAAGATCCCTCTGCAAGGGTCATGTTTTTGTCGGAAACGACTTTCGATCTGTTGGTAAGTTGCATGGTAATGTCTTGAACTTATTTATCGGCCCAGAGCAAAACCGCCCCAACGCCAAACAGGTGAATCAATGCCAATGGAATCATATACTGCCAGCCTAATCGCATCAGTTGATCGTAACGGAAACGTGGTAAAGTCCAGCGAATCCACATAAACAAAAAGATGAACGAAAAGATTTTAAGGAAGAACACAAAAACTCCAATGATTGTAATGGCGTTTTGAGAAAGTCCCAAGCTATCCATAAACGGGAAGTTATATCCTCCAAAATACAAGCTCGCCATAAATGCGGAAGAAATAAACATGTTGATGTACTCTGCAAACATGTAAAAACCCAATTTCATGGAACTGTATTCGGTATGATATCCTCCAACCAATTCCGTTTCACATTCCGCTAAATCGAACGGTGTACGATTACATTCCGCAAAGGCACACACAACAAACAACAAGAATCCAAGCGGCTGGTAAAAGATGTTCCAGTTCATTCCGTGTTGTTGTTCTACAATTTCTTTCAAGCTCAACGTACCCGTCATCATGATAAGTGCAATCAAGGCCAAGCCCATGCTTAACTCGTAGCTAATCATTTGAGAAGAAGCGCGAATAGCTCCTAAAAGCGCAAACTTATTGTTCGAAGCCCAGCCTCCAATCATAATTCCGTAAACGCCCAAAGAAACAACCCCAAAAATGTAAAGCACTCCAATATTCAAATCAGAAACTTGCAATGAAATTTCACGACCTGCAATGCTCAATGTGTCTCCCCAAGGAATGACAACGCTGGTCATTAAGGCGGTGAGCATGGCAATTCCGGGTCCAGCAATAAACAGAAATTTATCAGATGCATTCGGGATAATTTCTTCTTTGAAAAAGAATTTACCCGCATCAGCAAGGGGTTGAAAAATACCAAAGGGACCCGCACGATCAGGACCTACGCGGTCTTGCATGAAAGCAGCAATTTTACGTTCTGCATATGTGCTATACGTTGCAATTAGCAGGGTTACAGAAAATGCGATAAAGGCAATAACCGTTTTATCGAGTAAAAACAGAGTATCCATATCAGCTCAATTGTTTTTTAGGAAGTGATTCTGGAGATGCCACGAACTTCGTTCCTTTTTCATAATGATTTGCAGAAATCACCGAATGACTGTCGATGTGACGAGGGCCTTCTTCGGTCCAATCGCTCAACTCTTTTTTATCGTAACGGCATGTGTTGCAAATGAAATCTTCGACTTCGCCCCATTGATCTTTACGACCAGTTACACGGTAAACAGCATTTCCGTATTTCCAGATTACCGCTTTTCCTGTACACTTTTCGTTCTCGCAATTGCGATGTGCATCAAAGGGTTTTAAAAACCAAACGCGACTTTTAAAACGGAAGGTTTTATCGGTTAATGCTCCCACGGGACACACATCAATCATGTTTCCGGAAAATTCATTGTCGATGGAGTTCTGAATGTATGTGCTAATTTCGGCAACGTCTCCACGGTTAATTACACCATGAACACGACCTGGAGTAAGCTGATCGGCCACTTTCACACAACGGAAACACATAATGCAACGCGTCATGTGCAATTGGATTTTCTCTCCAATGTCTATTTTTTCGAATGTGCGGCGTTCAAACTCATAACGACTTTGGCTTCGGCCA
>CAXNNF010000252.1:0-3413 GCA_964203455.1 Bacteroidia bacterium | reverse complement strand
TACTTTATCTAGATTTCGTCCTCCGCCAAATAATACACGATTCCCCACATTACGGAAATAGAAATATCCCTGATCCATGTGGAAGCATCCTTTTATCTTTAGATTTGGAATAGGCGATGTAATGAGAACTTGAGCTCTTCCCGGTTCTACGTCGATGTTTGGGAGCAATTGCTTTGCAAATCCGTTGGTGGCAATGAGTA
Source organism: Bacteroidia bacterium (assembly GCA_964203455.1). Taxonomy (GTDB): domain Bacteria; phylum Bacteroidota; class Bacteroidia; order M30B66; family M30B66; genus CALQRR01. The sequence goes on along the minus strand of CAXNNF010000252.1, from coordinate 3,213 downwards.
ATTGTTGGCAAGAAATATCGCCTAATGATTTTGTGGAAACAGAAACACCTTGCTCATTGTCTTTAAACGAATCAACTTCAACACCATGTAAAATACTAATGTCCAAACTGTGAGCAAGCTGCATCAAGGAGTTCATCATTTTTCCGGTGTTTATTTGTCCTTCGGCTGAGTTTAAAATCAGGTGTTTCACTCCTTGTAAACCAAACTCGAGAATGCGATCATCGGCTTTACTGAACACCGATTTAACATGTGTAATTCTTTCAAGATGAGCGTTAAACCGATCCATGATAGCCAGACTTTGATTGTAAAGTTCTTCTTGAACATCGGTAAACACTTCGAAGCTCCCAAATGGTTCGTATTCGAGTTGTTCGTCGCTCAAAGTATTTCGGAGCAATTGTAAACCTTGCCAACGCATTTCTAGAAGTTGAACAACCTCAGCCTCTGAGCATCTTTCCAAATCATCCACAATTTCACTTAAGCTACCAAAGCAAGCGAATCCAGCATTTTTAGTACTAGCACCAGAAGGAAGAGTTCCCCGTTCGAGGATGAGGATTTTCTTTGATGGATTGGATTTCTTGATATGAATGGCAGCATTGATTCCCACAATGCCAGCTCCAATAATAATAACATCAGGTTGAAGCCAGGTGACTTTTTCCCAATAACTTAAAGTTGCATGTTCGTTTTTCATGAATCTTCCGAATTGCGTTACTACACAAAAAAAAATCCTGCCGAAGCAAGATTTCTAAAAGAATCAAATTTATTTGCTGACAGTTTCTTTGGACAGTTGTGGATTTTTGGAATAGATAAAATGAAAAATCCCAAAGAATAAGAATGTATAAAATAAATTTCCAAGTAAGTTGTAACTGAAAAAAGGAATTCCTAATTCGTAGGTTGCTAATAGACCCGCAAACGTTTTTGGTAAAGTGTTACCTAACCAAGCACCGAAGTTGCTTATTAGGAAAAAGACAAGTGCACTAGCTAAAGATGCGGTAGCCAAATTGCTCCAACTTTGACGATTGCGCAAAAGTAATCCCAAGGCAGTTATTGCGATAAAGCTTAAGTAGAGAACTAGGGTAGAAGGAGATGTGAAATAATCTTCCACAGTTATCCATTGGTAATTGATGAGGGTAATGGTTAACACATCGCTAATTAAAAGAGCGATTAATGGAATAATAAAGCCCATGAATCGATTTGCTACAAGCGCTCCACCCATGAGGGCAATGGTTGCCATGGGAGTAAAATTAGGCCAATGCGGGATTAATCGGAATAATGCAGCAACTGCAATTGCTGAAATAACGAGGATGAATTTGGTTTGATTATTTTTCATGTATTTCTCAATTCGAAGTGCAAATGTAACACGCTTTTCTAAAAAATGTTCTTTTTTTTAATTTACATCTTTACGATTATGAACAGGGCTAAGTGTAAATCCTTGCTTACGTAATAAATATATGAGCCCATTTTCTCCGGCTAAATGCAAAGCACCTACCGCAATAAAACACGATTGTTTTTGGATGATTTCTTCAATTCGAGGAATCCATCGGATGTTTCTGTCTTTCAATAATAGATTTGATTCGATGGCCGAAAAACCGCTTGCATTCATCAATGAATCGAGGCAATTTAAATCTTGATTCATATAGCATTTATTCATTCGATCATTCTCTAAACTACTTTCTTGCTTTCCTGTTCTGATATATTGCATGAGCAGTTGAACTTGTTCGTTCAGCGCAACATGACTGAATAATAAGTCTGCTTGATCCTGAATTGTTTCCAAGGCAAATACCTTTTTTTTATTTTTCCTTGCCTCATTTTGCACATAGATATCCATAGGTTCCCCTTTGAAATTCGTTAAAAAGGGTGTGTTCTTCATTTCTGCAGCCGAAAGCATTAGGTAAATTCCCATGGGTTTCATTTTATTAAAAAGAACCATCGGTACTCCCAATTTATCTTTTACAAATTGGCTCAATGAATCGTATTGAAGAGGATTCATTAAACTGTCAATTGAGCTATTCTCCAAAAGCATAAAAGGCATCATTTGACCGGCAACTTCAGGTGTAATTTCGAGTTCGCCCAATACCGAACTTGTTTTTTCAAGGGCTAATTCACAACCTTTTAAGTTGTTCAAAAACTCATTGTTCACTAGATGATAGGTTCCTAAAATGTATGAAGAATTTTTCAATCCATTTCCCTGAATTTTCCAAAATAAAGCGTTTTCAACTGCTTGGCCGTTTACTGAAAATGGACAGATGCAAATAATAATAAGATAAATGAACTGCTTGATTGCTTTCATCGTGTTGAAGTTTGAGCAAACATACTTTTTTGTGCATTGAGAAATTTGAATCCCAATCAGATCTTATCAACGAATCTCCTCAGTGAGGTAGGCTAGATCAATTATGAAGAAATTGGGAATGTTGGTAAATGAAATTCGGGATGTTGAAAATTAAAATTTACTAAAAGTGAAACGAAAACGCTTTCCTGTATTTTTGAAAAAAATATTTATGGAAATTTTAGTTCTTGTTCACAATCTAATTCGTTGGATTCTTCTGCCAATCATTCTATTTATTCTTTACAGAAGTTATGTAGGTTGGTTAACAAATAAAGCGTTTGAAAAACTTGATAATGCTTTGGGCGGCGCTATGATTGGATTGGCTCATTCGCAATTACTCATAGGAGTAATCATCTATTTTTCAAGTGAGCGAGGTTTGAAATTACTCAGTACACCTGGAGTTATGAAAGATGCCATTTCACGTTTGTATGCATTGGAGCATCCATTAACCATGATTATTGCTATTGTTTTGTTGCAATTGGGACGTTCATTCTCTAAAAAAGCATCCAGCGATACTGCGCGTTTCAAAACCATCGCTATTTACACAACTATCGCAATCTTGTTGATTTTATCTCGCCAAATCAATTGGAATTTTATCTGACAGGAGCTTTTTTACCATCAGGCTTCTTCGATTCTACTGCATCTAACCAAAATGTAACACCTGCTTGTACAAACAACATGTTTGTTAAAGAACGTTTCGGTAAAGCATCTACACTTATATTATTCGAATTCAAAGATCCTTCTTTGTCATTTTGCGATAAAACAGTAGACGAATTTAGTTCGATGTCCCATTCATTGATTTGATTTCTATCGAAATAATCGAGTTTCCCACCAAACATATAAGTAGCTCCAAGATTCAGGAACGTTGATTTATTGAGTTTAGCACAAAC
>CAXNNF010000251.1:0-3423 GCA_964203455.1 Bacteroidia bacterium | reverse complement strand
AAATCGTAGCCCGCCGCCTCACATAAGAAAATAGCTTCTCTGGTTTTGCGAGCAACGCCACCTAAAGCTCCCGAACTTGGACTTGGACGAATAAATGCGCCGGAGTTCGAAGCCAACTCATTCATCCGTGTTTTATCGCCCAGAATACTCCCCTTTCCTGTTTCCGAACTTGGATCTACAGCCAAAACAGCGACTTTCTTTCCTGCATGAATCATCGAAATTCCAAACGATTCGATGAAGGTGCTTTTTCCTGCACCAGGCACTCCGCTTATCCCAACACGAAAGGAATTGCCCGAATGAGGCAATAGAATTCTCAATAGCTCTTCGGCCTTACTTAAATCTGATTCCTGTGTACTTTCAACTAATGTGATTCCACGCGCTAGCGCAGAACGATTTCCTGAAAGAATTAACTGAGCTAGTTCATCGGTAGTTTCTGAACGCGTTCGACCTTCTTTTATACGATCTATTATCTGCTTTTCTTTTTGTTTGGAACGCGCCATAATTCATCGATTGCAATTAAACGAATCGGAATTCAAATGTATCAAAAGAACCTGAATGCTTTTCAAATTTCAAGAAGGTTGGAATTTATTGAGCAATAGCATTATCAACACGCACAGGAATAACCTCAATTTTCATATACGGATAGTAGGGTAAAATTGAAAGCTTGGCATGCACATCTTCCGGATTTTCTGCCATCATCACCATAAAAATACCTGGATTTTCGAGTTTGATAAACGAATCCAGAATACTTCCATTATCTTCAAGAATTTTCACTCCTTCTTGTTCGGCAGGAAGCAGTTTCATTCTGGTTTCCATGTCTAAACCCTGTAATATGATGTCAACAATAAATTTTTTCATTTTTTATGGATTATTAGTTAATTATTAAATGGCTTTCCTATCAATCGGATTTCATTTTAGATATAGATTTCTAAATAACAGGAATACATAGAATTAAAGCAGTCCGGTTATAAGTAATGTTGCAATGAGTGTTAATAGTATTTCAACAATGATTTTTACACTGGTGATTTGGACTTTATTGATGAATTTATTTCCAATAAAAGCTCCCAGAAATGCGCATAATGTTGGAAAAGCCCAAAGTTTCATTGAACCCATTTCGTTCTGTTGTTGAAAGGAATAGAAGTAATAAGGAATTCGCGTTGCATCAATGGCAATAGCTATAAAAACTCCACTTGCAATAAATGCTTCTTTACTCAAACCCGAACGAACTAAAAAAGCTGAACGTAACGCACCTTGATGTCCACTTAAGCCACCAAAAAAGCCAGAAAGCATTGCTCCTATTGGCAATAATCTTGGAGGAAATTGGATGTTTTTCCAGGACGGAATAAACTCAACCGAAGCAAAAAAGAGCATCAACAAGCCGACGATAATCTTTACATAGGTTATTTCATGAACTTCATTTGAAAATGTATAAGCATGAATTGGTTCATAATCCTGAACTAGATCCAAACAATAACCACCTAAAATAGCTGCAGGTATTGCAATGATGGCAAATCTTAACGCAATATTCCATGCCACATGTTTACCAACAAGTAAAATCTTAAACAGGTTATTGAGCATGTGAACAATCGCAGTTAGTAAAACCGCTTCTTGAATTGGAACAATCAGGACAAATGCAGGCAAGAGCAATGTTCCCAATCCAAAACCACTAAAAAATGTGAGAAACGATCCAGCAAAAGCAACAAGACATGGAATAATCAAATCCATTATTTCGTATTAACTTTTTGAATTTTCACATTCATTTCTTGTTCCCATTTTTCAGATATGTTCTTATTGAGTAACTTATCAATTTGAAATCGGTAATCATCTGAAAGGTTGTATGCCCAATTTAAATAGGAAACTCCTGAATTGCTTAATCGGCTATTGGCGCTTTGGGCCGCATTCAAGGCATTTAAGAGCATCGATTCATCAATCAATTGATTTTCTTTTGCTAAATACAGAGCTGTTCTTCGAGTATTAAAATCGAAAGAAACAGAAGCAAAATCAAAAAGCTCGTTTTTAACGGAAGCATCACCTTGTTTAATTTTCCATTTCAACCAAGCCAAACGGACATTGTGGGAATTATTTCCTTGTTCCGTTTTCGTTAAATCGAGATAAGTATTAATTTCTTTCGGGAAACTCAGACAAAGTTTATACAACACTTCTTCTTGCAATTGATAACTGCGTTCGTTCAACATCAGTTCAACCGACTTCTTCAAAAATTCGGGGATTGTATCAAATGCCGAAATCAAAGCTTTGCGAACCTGCACATCGGAATCTTTCGTCGCTGAATTTAATAAAGCTCTCGATTTTTTATGTTCGTCTTTCGCTAGTTGATCAATGATGGCCTCTTTAACTGCATAAAATGTTTCCTGATTATACACCTGATGAAGCAATTCGCGTTTTTTATCTGAGGCCGTTTCTAGCAAAGCTTCAATCGCATCCAAACGATCCAACATGTGCTTTGCCGTTAAAGCTTGGGCTTTCAGATATTCAAACGATTTCTCAAACTCGCTTCCTTTTATCACTTGATTTCCAGGATCAAATAATGGATAAGCTAACTTTTTCCCCGCCGGATGATCCAATGTAACTTGGGTTTGCTTTTCGGAAATCCAAACTGTTTTATTCACAGATGTTCCATCAGAAAAATGCAATTCAAAAACGATAGGCATTTTAAACAATCCAACATAAGGCAAATTCTCTTGCAATTGGGTTACATCAAATGTTGTTTGTGTTTCATTGCTCGTTGTTTTGACTTGGTAGATGGGCTCTCCACCTCTGTAAATCCATTGGTCCCAAAACCAATCGAGCGAATACCCGAGAGTTTCATGAAATGCAACAAGTAAATCTTCGGTATCGACATTGCTGTATGGATGACTTTCTAAATAATGTTTGATTGAACGATTAAACTCCTCTCTTCCAACGACATATTTGAGCATTTCCAAAACCACGGCTCCTTTGGGATACCATCGAGTACTTCCTGCTTTGCTACTTGCAATTTGAAACAAATCCTTTGAAGATGCATTGAATGCTGCATTTTGACCATTACGACGTGCTTTGTCGAAGTAATCCTGACCAAATGCTTCGCGCTCATACATCATATTGTAATGCGTTGCGAAACTTTCCTGAAGCCAATGATGAGTCTCGGATCTGGCAGTTACCATATCGCCAAACCACTGATGGGCCAATTCATGTGCATTTACACCAATATAGCTTCTGTCGAGGTTTCCTCTTTCATCATTAAAAAAGAAATCGCCAAAAACCGTCGCGGTGGTGTTTTCCATTGCTCCATACATAAACTCCTGAACGGGAATCTGGCTATAGTTTTCCCAAGGAAATGGGATGCCAATTTCTTGTTCAAAAAAATCAATCATCTCGGTACTTTTCGCATATGTTAGAGCCACGCGACTTTTCCAATCTGGATAA
>CAXNNF010000250.1:0-3430 GCA_964203455.1 Bacteroidia bacterium | reverse complement strand
TTTGCTAACATGCGACAATAATACATCGAGTTTCTATGTATTGGTTATCGATGGATTGAAAAAAATATTGTGCGAGGGATAAATTTTATAGAGATCGGCACCGGCCTTTTGTAAAGTCGCCTATGATTATGCCATGGAAATTAGGCATGTAAAGTTATATAACTGGTATGCTGTAAATGATTCTCGCGGTTTAGCCCCTAAAGGATGGTTTGTGCCAATGGTCGATGACTTGACAGAACTTGTTGATTATTTAGGCGGCGATTATGAAGCTGGATTAAAATTGAAATCCACATCTGGGTGGAACGAAAATGGTAATGGCGATAATAAAAGTGGTCTTAATTGTGAAAGTATTGGTTTGAGGAATTTAAACGGCAATTTTGAAAACAAAGGAATCACAGCTGCTTTTTGGAGTAAATCCTTATGGTTGCCTAATGAGAAGGATCAGCAATTTTTCATCCGAGTCCTAGACTTGTATTTTGGATCAAATGGTATACTAATGGGTACATCTAATCCCGGTATCGGACTGCCAGTTCGTTGCTTGCGTCATTAGCAACTACTTGGAGGTATAGCATTATTTATCTCACTTCTTCTGTTTTCTTTTTTCTAAGTTACTGGTTTGGCGCGAAGATATATTTATTGACTTGCATTCCTTTTAGTGCCGCCAGCCGCCGAAGATCGAAATGAAAACAATATTCATGAATCGAGGAAATGATTTAAGGCACATTGAATTTGCATGTTTTGCATCGTGCTCTAACAGTCGAAGGCATTTTTATTTCCCACCTATCATGAGTCTTCGAAGAAAGTGAAAAAGTCGTTTATAAGCAAAAGTGAATTGCTTAGTTATTCGTGTCAGCTGCAACGAGCGGTATGCTATTATATTTACCCCCGTCTTATGAATCAAATTAATTTGCGCCGATTAAAAACACGTTTTTATGAATAAGCCTCAACAACTTTTTTGTCTTTTCCTAGCAACAGGTCTTTTGAGCTGTGGCGATGCGAATGTGAATACTGGTAATATTGCCCCTGCCGCTGAGGAAGCGCCCAAAACTGAATCGCCAGCTGCGGAACAGGCTTCTGCCAAACCAGCGGAGACACTCCCTGTTATTAAAGCAAAAGCTGAAAGTCAACGTATCATGGATTGGGGCACAAAACCGAAGGAAGAACTCGAAGGGCCACCAGATCCATGGGTTTGGGATTCCTGGTTTTGCCAAGGTCCAAGCGAGGAAGGATTGAAAGCATCTTCGACCCTCGCTCCTCAAGGAAAGTTCAACTACAAGGTTTCGAATATGGGTGACAATGACCCAACTACCGCTTGGGTGGAAGGAAATGCAGATTACGGAATTGGAGAGTATGTTGAGTCTAATGACTTTGGTTTCCACTCTGATTCTGAAGTTAAAATTTTGAATGGTTATCAGGCTAGTCGCTCTAGCTGGGAAAATAACAGCAGGGTAAAACAATTGAAATTTTCGCTGGGTGGCAAAGATTATTTCATCGTAGAACTCGCCGATGCTATGGGAACTCAGTCCTTTGCTTTTCCGAAAGATTTTGATCAAGCGTTGACAAAGGCAGATGGCAAAGGAGCTAAGATTCGTATAACAATCATGGATGTTTATCCCGGATTAAAATGGAAGGATACGGCGATAAGCGAAATTTTCAGATGTCTATCAAATCCGAATTAACACATTAACCAATCTAATTTCGATAAATATGAAAAAACATTTACAATTATCAGTAGTAATGATGGTCTTTAGTTCTATACTTTTTGCTCAGGCTTCTCCTACTAAAAAGGCATCACTTGAAAAAGTGATTGGAGAACATCATTTAATATCAATAAGTGGACTCTCTGGTATGAATACAATGTTTGATTATGCTAAGGAAGCAGGAAAATGGACTGGCTCAATGTCGGCGTTATCGGAAGGACAAAGGGAGGGAATGGAAATGGAGTTTAATCAACAAGAGTTAAAGGAGTTGAATGGCACTAAGGTCGTTGTTCAGCCCGATTTGTCCATTACAATTGAATGCAACGGTAAGATTTACTACACGATTCCCTTCGTTGAAAGTGGAATGGACTGCAAGTTCACGAGCACCAGCGATCAGCTAGCAGGACTTAGCACATCCACTGTTTTCATGGATAATGAGCTATATCTCATTGCTAGAGATGGCCAGAGCGAAGAACAACTAGAGCTAAGCATGTTAGCCGGATCAATAGCTGACGCGTTAATCTTAAAACTAGATCCTCAAAGCGGCTCCTTTATTCTAAGCTTGTTTCAAAGCGACTGCTGTGATCAGGCAACTTATACGTTCGACTGAATTTGACTAGTTCGGAAGAGTATCCGCGGTTGAATATCTAAATTGACTCAAGGCCTGATCTTAATATCATTCAAGTAAATTGAATTAGCGAATCCAGTTGCGGCTTCAAAAGTGAGGCTGAAAGAACCTGAGTTGCTTAATGGGATGCTAACAGTATTGGACCCATAGCCACTGGCCGACCATATTTGACCGCCGTTTACTTTAGCCTTGAGGCCTCCGGCCGGACTGTATATGTAGTAGTAAAACTCGAGTGTGGCTCCGGCAGGTACATTGCTGAAGGATTTTGAAATGCCATGTCGGGCGAGGATGATGTGCCGCACCGTGTTAATGAAACAATTGGCTATTATCTGGGAACCATTTGATCGTTGAATGAGATTGAAGCGCAGGTTCCAGAGTTGAAGTATGAAGCTTTTCAGCTGCGAACCAAGTTCAAGAATGAGTATGAGCCGGCTTGGAAGAATCTAGAGGCTTGGAACAAGTTTGTATTTGGTCCGGAGTTCATGGTTTCCATCAATCAAAGGTTGGATAAGGAGTTTTCAGATTATTACTTTGATGCAACTAATTCGCGTATTTATTTCGTGGAGGTAAGGGCTATTTTAAGCGGAGATATCCTGGAGCAAACGCTAAAGACCTTGCTCTATTTCAAGTACCTAAACAGCCCACAAAAGGAGATCTCTGACGGGCACTATACATGGTTCAATACCAAGTCGCACCCCAAGTCGACCGGGTTGGAAATTAAATTGAAAGTGCCTCAGAGCTTTAAACTGGAAGAAGGCGACAGACCGCACATTGTGCAGCGCTTTCGAGAGATGGATGGTGATATTTTGGGGGCTATTCATGCGTTGCTCATCAATCAAATGCCGGAAACAGAAGGTGAGCAATACGCAACTCGTCAACCCGAATGGGTGAGTAAGGAATGGGTAGTCTAAATGCTCGAACTAAAGCCCGTTGATGTGCTTAGCGTATTACGAGTTAGCAGAATTATTACCTCTACCTTGAGCCGATGTCTTAAGGAAAGTACTCGGTATCTAAGAATGGTTTAGCTTCCGCAAGACTGATCTTAATTACAGCTGGACATGGTTCGACGTTATCTGATTCAAAGTGATATTCTAAGGTCAAT
>CAXNNF010000249.1:0-3434 GCA_964203455.1 Bacteroidia bacterium | reverse complement strand
AAATCCGAAAACATTAGCAGGATTTTATTGTCCGTTTAATTATCATTTGCGAAATTTGGATCAATTCAACGAAGCAATTTCTGCTTCAATTTTACCAAACTATTGTCGGATATTCAATCGTATTAATCGTGTTTTCAAACATCCCAATTAATTTCAGATGTATATTCGCATCAAATTAGGATGAAAAGAAATAAATCGAAATTCCAATTATTGAATCACAATTCAACACCTATGACAAAGGAACTCAAAACAAATTCCCGAAGAAGTTTTTTGCGGAATACAGCAATGATAACCATATCATCCAGTATTCTGCCTCTTATAGGTAAATCAAATTCAGAGGTCGCAAACACTAGCCAAGAAGTTTGTAATGAAACCACACTGGATCTTTATGGACAAGGACCATTTTATACTGCAAATGCACCTGTCATTGGAAATAATCAACTTGCTAATGAAACAGAAGAAGGAGTTCGGCTCATCATCACAGGAATTGTAAAAACTCTTGATTGTTCGAACGTTATCCCCAACACCCTGATTGATATATGGCATGCAAACAATGCCGGTGCATACGATAACTTGGGCTTTAATCTCAGGGGGCGAACTTATTCCAATGCAGAAGGATTTTATGTCTTCGAAACTATTCTACCCGGAAAATACCTCAATGGAGCGAGTTATCGTCCGAGTCATATTCATTTTAAAATTACACCACCTGGATTCCCAACACGCATAACACAACTTTATTTTGAGGGCGACACCGATATTCCTGGAGATGCAGCTGCTTCTGTTACTTCAGGAAACTTTGATGCGACGTCTAGAATTATTCCGATAACTTTAAATTCGGATGGAAAATACGAGGGGACATGGGACATTGTTATTGAAGGAGACGGTATAACTGGTGTTCAGGACATTCATCTCAATAAAGGAATCATCTATTCCGCCTCACCCAATCCGTTTACGAACAGTGTAGAATTCAATTATGGAGTTTACCAAGAATCTCAAGTCTCAATACAGATTTTCGATTTGCAAGGCACAATGGTTGCTTCTTTAGACGAATCATATTTGAAGGCTCAGAAGTATTCTGCAATTTGGACACCCGATGAAAAGCTTCCTGCGGGGATTTATTTCGCTGCATTAAAAATCAATAATTTACATGTGCATTATCTGAAATTGTTGAAGGTTTAACGTGTATTGATAATACAGTTTGCGAAGACTAAGTTTGAATTATATCTGATTCAATTTCAATCTTTCGTCAAGTCATCCACATGATCTTGTAAATGTAATTTCCTCAAATTCGGGTAAATGCGATACATTCCAAGGGTGACCAATATTGTCATACATCCACCAAAAATTACGGAGTTGACCAATCCCAACATTCGAGCAGCTAATCCAGACTCAAATGCGCCAATCTAATTGGATGAGCCAATGAAAACGCTATTTACCGAAGCGACTCTTCCACGCATATCGTCGGGTGTGAGTAATTGCAAAATAGTCGATCGAATGAGCACGCTCACCGCATCGAAAGCGCCACTTAACAGAAGAATGCCAAACGAAAGCCAATAGATTTCGGAAAGGGCAAAACCAATCATACTCGCCCCAAATAATCCAACAAAAACTAACAGGATTTTCCCGGAGTTAAACATCGGTGCATGGCGTGTGATGATAAATGATGTTATAACAGCACCCATCGAAGGCGCCGCCCGCAAAAAACCCAATCCCTTTGCATCGATATGTAAAATTTGATCGGCAAAAACCGGAAGTAAGGCCACTGCTCCGCCAAATAAAACGGCGAATAAATCCAAGGTCAATGCGCTTAACACGATTTTTTGGTTGAACACAAAATGCAATCCTTGTTTTAAACTCTGGAAAATAGCAGTTTTCTCTTTTTGCGAAGGCGGGAAATCGGGAAGCAAGGAAAAGAAAATCAAGGCAATAAATACCAAAATCATTACCAAGGTGTAAGCGACTTCTTTTCCATAAAATCCATAAATCAAACCACCAATTGCAGGACCCGAAACGGAAGCAATTTGCCAAATCGTGCTGTTCCATGCAGCTCCATTAGCATACAATTCGCGTTTCAAAAGTTGAGGTAAGGTGGCTTGTACAGAAGGACCAGCAAGAGCTCGTGCAATTCCGGTTAAACTAATTAATCCATAAAAAACCCATTGCGGATTTTCCTTAGGAAGCAATTCAGGCTTTAATGCGAACAATGTCAAACTAGCTCCACACAAAGCAAATAAGGAAACGGCTCTTAAAATGATGCGTTTTTTACGATACACATCGGCCCAATGTCCTGCAAAAAGTACGAGCGAAATGAACGGAATCGCTTCAGATAATCCGATAATTCCTAACGCAAAGGGATCTTTGGTAATTTGATACACCTGCCAACTTACTGCAATTGCTTGCATTTGAATGGCCATGGTCAAGAAAAAACGTGCAGCAATAAAATGTCTGAACGATTTATGTTTCAATGCTGCTGTACCGGAATTTTTTTCGATTGCCATTTTCAGCCACAAAAGTCCGACCTTCGCATCAACTCACCAAATCATTCTTTCATGAAACGACTTTTTTTCTTGATCTGCCTTTTTCCTTTGTTGGTAAATGCTCAATCTGAAGTGCAAAATTCCATACGAAGTGTTATGGAGAAACAGGCTGCCGATTGGAACCATAACGATCTAACTGCATTTATGCAAGGCTATTGGAACAACGATAGTTTGCGATTTATTGGTAAAAAAGGAATCACATACGGATGGAAAAACGTGTTGGAGAATTATCAAAAAAATTACAGCAATCCCGGCGCAATGGGCATATTAACTTTCCGGGATTTGAAAATCGAATTGTTAGCCGAAGATGCTGCTTTAGTGACAGGTTCTTGGAGAGTGGTAACAAAGACAACCGAGCAGGGTGGGTGGTATAGTTTAATCTTTAAATTTATTGATGAACATTGGGTAATTGTGCTCGATCATACAAGTTAAAATTCAACATCCAACACCAGAGTTTCAGTTCCTCGAGTTACCGTGATTTTGGTTTTATCGCCTTTCGCAAATTTCCCCAGAGCGTCCATATAGGTTTGGATTCCACTTACTTTATGGTCGCCGAGTTGGGTAATAATGTCACCATCTTTCATTCCGGCTTTAAACGCAGCTTTGTTGTCTAAAACGGCTTCCACTTTCAATCCTGCTGCATCTTCAGCGTAGGAAGGCATAATTCCCAAAGTCACTTTAAAAGAAGATGAACTTCCCATGGAAGGATTGCGTGTTTTCAAAAAACTCAACTGACGATCTTGCGGAAGTTTCGCAATAACGCCTGCAATAACCATCAATACGGCTTCTTCACCTTGTGCATTTATTTTTTCGACATCATCCGATGGTTTGTGGTAATCGCTGTGTGTGCCAGTGAAGAAATGTAACACCGGAATTTGCTTGTTGTAAAACGAGGTA
>CAXNNF010000248.1:0-3435 GCA_964203455.1 Bacteroidia bacterium | reverse complement strand
GCTTGCTTCGGATGCTCTTCTAAGTAATTGTTGAGCATTTCTGAAACCGCCATATCAACAGCTCCCATTACCTCATTGTTACCCAATTTGGTTTTGGTCTGTCCTTCAAATTGAGGCTCTTGAACTTTAACCGAAATAACTGCTGTTAGTCCTTCACGAAAGTCATCTCCACTGATGTCAAACTTTAACTTGGTCAACATCCCTTCTTTATCAGCGTAATTTTTTAGGGTACGTGTAAGCGCGCGACGGAAACCAGCAAGGTGAGTTCCTCCCTCATGCGTATTGATGTTGTTCACATACGTATGAATGTTTTCGGTATAGGTGCTGTTATATAACATGGCAACTTCGACAGGAATTCCCTGCTTTTCACCTTCCATGTAGATGGGTTCGTCAATTAACTTTTCGCGTGTAGCATCCAAATAATCAACAAACTCACGAAGTCCACCTTCAGAATAAAACTCTTCGGTTAGTGGTTCATTATTATCATTTAAATCGCGTAAATCGGTCAGTTGAATGCGAATGCCTTTGTTTAGATAAGACAATTCACGCATTCTGCTTGCGATCGTAGAATAATTGTAAACCGTTGTTGTGAAGATGGTATCATCGGGCAAAAAATGCACACGTGTACCAGTTTTCGAACTAGTTCCAATTTCCTTAACATCGTAAAGCGGCTTTCCAATAGAATATTCTTGTTCATATTTTTTCCCACCACGCTCAACGGTAACGAGCAACATGGAAGAAAGTGCATTTACACAACTCACACCCACACCATGCAAACCACCTGAAACCTTATATGAATCTTTGTCGAATTTACCACCAGCGTGTAGAACAGTCATTACAACTTCCAAAGCCGAACGTTGCTCTTTCTGGTGCATATCAACTGGAATACCACGTCCATCATCTTGAACTGTAATGGAATTATCTAAGTTGATTTGAACTTGAATGTTTTTACAATGACCGGCTAATGCCTCATCAATTGAATTATCAACAACTTCGTAAACTAAATGATGAAGACCTCGAACGCCGGTATCTCCAATGTACATCGAAGGGCGCTTACGAACCGCTTCAAGACCTTCTAATACCTGAATACTATCTGCTCCATAAGAAGCTTTGTTATTGTTTTCGTCTTCCAACATCTCTTCTGCCATGTGTGTTTTATTTTTATAATGTGAACTGAAGCTTAAAACTTCTGTATTGATTATGATGATTCCATGCAAATTTAACAAATTTGACCACTATTAAATATGATAAATTGATATATTCAGCTTAGTTTTTCACATATAATTAACATTTCGAGCGAGTATTTTTAAATTGGATAATAGATATCGTATAAATTCTGAAATCTCATTGCAAATATCAAGAGAACTGTATCTTGTATCGCTTTTATTATGGAAAGAAGAAACTTATTAAGGCAATTGTTATGGGGCATTCCGGCAGGTATTATATTGCCGAGTTTGTATAGCGCATGTAAAAAGGAAGCACTCATTGATGAAACGCCTTTTTCAGGAAAGGTAATCGTTATTGGAGCAGGAGCTTCGGGGATTTATGCGGCGCATTTACTGATGGAACAAGGAGTAGATGTCACTATTCTAGAAGCATCCAATCGTATTGGAGGGAGAATTATGGCCAATACCACTTTTGCTGACTTTCCAATTGAAATGGGTGCTGAGGAAATTCACGGTAAGCGATCAGTGCTATACGATTTGGCTTCATTCGTAGCTCCTGAAAACCTTGTTGAACATACAGGGAAAGATTTTTATTGGATGAATAATTTACTTCGCGATGAACAAAATTTATTATCGCAATCAGAATATGTTGGAGAAGTGGAAACCATGTTCCAACTAATTGATAGTTTGGGAACTTATCCAGAAGAGAATAAATTACTGAGTCAGTATTTAGTAGATTTTCCTTTGTTACCATCCTTACATCCTATTGTGAATGCATTGGTTGCCAATGAATATGGAAGTAGCAACAATCGTATTGGCATGCTTGCATTGAAGGAAGCAGAAGCAGGTTATTCTTCGGGAGATGATAGTTTTGGGTTGAATGGAATTTCGTATTGGCAACTTTTCGAATATGCTTTTTCGGATGCCATTGGAAAAGTGGTTTTAAATGAAGCAGTTCAAACCATTGATTATTCTGGGTCTAATGTTCGAGTTAAATCAATTCATGGAGTTGATTATGTTGCCGATCGTGTTTTAGTGACCATTCCATTGGCCATTTTAAAAAACAATAGTATCGAATTTCTCCCATCACTTCCATCCGAAAAAATACAAGCCATTCAATCGATTGAAATGGGAGGGGGAATAAAAATTACCTTAAAGTTTACAAGTCCATTTTGGGATCAAGACACACACTCAATTTTGGGAGCTTCAATTGTCCCTGAATACTGGGTAACTGCAGCCGATAAAACAAGCAATGGCTTTTATTTAACCGCTTTTATCATGGGCGAATCGGCCGATAATTTGGCTTTATTATCTGAGAATGCAGCAATTCAAGAATTGTTGTCCGAATTGAGTAAATTGTATCCAAACGGCAATGTGCAATCATTGTATAGCGGTGAATTTCTCTACAAAAATTGGGCGAACGAACCGTATATTAGTGGTGCATATTCATATCCTTCAATAAACAGTGCTGGCCAACGCGAAAATCTTGCATCTTCCATTTCAAATAAACTGTTTTTTGCCGGTGAAGCCACGAATTACAATGGTCATTTGGCAACTGTTCATGGCGCCATGGAAACTGGGTATCGAGCAGCAATAGAAATTTTAAATGCATGAAAAAATCGCTACTATACCTTTTTTTATTTGCTAGCATTTTGCATCAAGTAAACGCTCAACGTCATATTAACTTATACGCAGGACTTTCTTATATAAACCCCACAAATTGGAATCGAACCATTGATGCATATAATTTCTCACGTCCTTGGTTAAACAATTCAATCCCCCAAATTCGATCAGCTAAAACATGGGGTTTCGGAACCTCGGGTGTTATAGGAAAAGGTTTTTTTCTTTCTCCTGAATTTTCATTTACACGTTATCAATTATCTGCAATTAACACACCTGTTTCTCTTGCAATAGACATTAAATGGATACGAGGAGCAATGTATCTTGATATGTATCCGCGCGAATTTCAGTTAGACAGTGTAACTTATACAATTCGTCCATTTCTTCGGGTTGGCGGAGGAGCATCCTGCTTATTGCCTCGTGTTCGAATAAATAATGAATTTGTTAATGTGGATGATGAAACGTACAAACCCATAATTTGGTCGTACCAACTGAGTGCTGGATTAGGATGCCGAATTGCGCTAACAAAACGTTTTGATTTATCACCTGTTTTCATGTATCATTTTTCACCCAACATTTTTTTAGAAGATTTTTCCTATGTGCTTCATGGAACGCAGGTTCCGGATTTAAATGATAAACAAAAAATTAG
>CAXNNF010000247.1:0-3453 GCA_964203455.1 Bacteroidia bacterium | reverse complement strand
GTGTTATCCGCAAATCGGAAATCGGCGAGATAAAAAACAACCTGACTTCCAACAGATTGTCCATTTAGGAAGCCATCAAAAGTAACGGAGAAAAAATCGGGGTCATTTCCCGTAACACCACCAAATTTCTTTGCATAGTCATCACCATCGCGCATAGAATTGAATGCAAACGTGTTGTTGGATATATATATCTCTAGCATTTCAAATTTCGTTGGGTCGTTGATAGGTCCGGGTAGAAAGTACCCATCATCATAATTTACAGCATAATTAGATGATTCCATGTGCCCCGAACCCGCTTTGGAAGAATACATATTAAGGTATCCCGATGTTATTGAATCGGTCGTGTTAGAATATGCAAAGCCACTTCCCCAATATCCACCAAAAGCAGTATCGTAATAAGTTGGAAAAAAAGCATTATTACTAAGAAATCCGTTTTCTGTTCCACCTGCACCAACCCACCAACTCTCATTTGGAAGTATTAGCTCTTCAAAATCAATAGTTGTTTGTGAAAATGAGTGAATGGAAAAAAAGAAAGAAACTAGCGAAATGTAAATTAATTTCATGATTTTGAATTTTTAAATGTAAAATTTAGCCCCATCATAAACGACCTCAAGGGCATTGGTCGCCAAGCAATTACTTGGTAATTAGCATTCAGGATATTATTTATTTGAATATAAAAGGATGCTTCGTGTTTCAAGAAATTCAATTCTTGAGAAAAGCTTGCATTGAGCAAAAAGAAGCCGGGTAAAAACGTAGAGTTATCAATTGAAACAAATCGAATTCCTGTATAGGTTGCACCCAGCTCAATAGTACTTTGATTTATAGAAGCAGACAAATTCCAATTCCAAGTAAAATGTGGAACATACACAAGTTGACGTCCACTTTGAAAATTAGAGTATGAGGAAGATTTCTCAACAAGTGCGTTTAGAATTTGTGTCGATGATGCAATGCGATACTTGCATTTTTTCCCTTCTCGGATACTTAAATTTACAGACAACTCAATTCCCTCACTTTTCACTTGTTGAACATTTTCTGGCTTCCAGTATCCGTTTCCAGGAATCCAAACAATCCAGTTTTTTACGCGATTCGAAAATAAACCCGAATGAATTTGAAGATCGTATTGACTGTCCTTGGCTTGAAAATCTATTCCCAATTCGAAGGTATTGCCGAACTCGGGTTGTAAATTAATATTTCCTCCAGGCTGCCAATACAAATCGTTTAAGGTTGGAAGTCGATAACTCTTCGCCGCTTGACCTCGGAATTTCCAATTTTTATTGAGCGTAAAACTTCCCGAAACGGAAGGAATAAGCGGAATGTTTTTCGATTGAAACCACTCTTGGCGCAACTGGATTAATGTTTCAAACTTCCCAAAATGAGAGCGAAGTGAACCGAAGAGCGATGTTCGTTTTTGGTTCATCCACGTATTTCCCAATCCCGGAGAAATCGCTTTTGCATTCGTTGAATTGGCACCCAATTGCATACGCGATTTACCTTTGAACAAACTCCTCGAAACTTCTGCTTCTGCTATAGATGTTTGTGCATTATTTGTGGCATTTATCTGACTTAAAGAATCAACATACTGAATTTTTTCGGTGATAAATCCACCACGAATTAACGCAGACCAATTGTGCATCGTTTTTTCCCAAGATGCCTTCGTCCTCATTGATTCATCCATTTGATAAGCAACAGAAATTGGATTGAGTGCTATCGGTGGGATTTTTCGATTTGTTTTCTGTCCCCAAAAAGCCAAATGCAGTTGCGATGTTTTACTCGTTTTAAAATAAATATCTTGCAATAGACCTCGCATTTGTTGACTTGCATTGATCTGCCGTTGTTCCGGATTTCCATAAACAGCTGTATTTATGAATTTAAAATTGTTTTCAACCTGAGTATTGAAGACTTTGGTCGAAGAAACAAATCGTTTTTTACGAAATGCGATATCGAGTGCACTTTGTCGAAACCCCCAACTTCCGGAATGTTGAGAAAAACGAATATGATTTTCTGTTTGATTTGTTGTTTGAAGAAAAATAATTCCACCAATGGCACCCGTTCCCCAAGAGGCAGATCCGGCTCCAGTCTGCAAAGTGAAATTGTCGAAAAGTGAGGCGGGAACCAAACTCAGATCGAGTTGGCCATTCATGCAACTTTGAAGATTTAGTCCATTCCAAACTAATGCAGTGTGTGCGGAGCCTGTGCCCCGAATTGATGCCGAGGCAAGCATTCCGGGGCTATACTGACGAATAAAAACAGCGGAATTTCTACTCAGCACATCGGTTAGTGATTGAGCAGATTTAGATACCGATTCGTTTGAAAAACTGGTTTTATGTAATCCAGGATTTGAAGAGAATAGTCGATTATCGGAAACTTCAAATAGATTGATTTGATGCACAGAATCCATCATGGTTTTTTGAGCAGAAAGATTCTCCGCAAAACACCTGAAAAAGAATACTATGATTAAAAGTTGCCGCATCGTTTTCAATAAATCTGCAAATGAGAATAAGGAAAACAGGGCAGATGAATGCCCAAAAGCAAACATCAAAAACCAATTTATTGGCCTTTCCTGTTCATTGCCTTTCTTCCCGAAAGCATGGAACATTGCGAATTGGCAGGTCTTCTGACTTCCCTCGCAAACAGCGCCTTCCCGAGTTAACAGTGGCTTTAAGCTGTTGCTTTAAAATGAGGATTACAGCAGCGGGAACTGTTCCTGATTTTCACAGGATTCCCTTTTAATCATCCCATAGGGACAAACCAAAATGCTCACAAATGTATGCTTTTTAAAAGAATGAATTTACTTCTCCCATTTTTATATGAAGCAAATACCAATTTAAGGTCAAATTTTACTTAAAATTGCAATCTAAATTTTATCCATGTTAAAACAATCGCTATTCCTATCCCTTGCTGTTGGGTTAGTTTCCCTGAATACTGCAACTGCTCAAAAACTTATTGAGAAGGTGGAGAAAAAAGGAGACGAAATCGTCATTCCTTATGAAAAATACTTGCTTGATAATGGCATGACATTGCTTATTCATGTTGACAAAAGTGACCCCGTAGTTCATGTGGATGTTACGTATCATGTTGGTTCGGCAAGAGAAGAAATAGGTCGTTCCGGATTTGCACATTTCTTTGAGCACATGATGTTTCAAGGATCCGATAACGTTGCAGATGAGCAGCATTTCGCCATTGTAACAGAAGCAGGCGGAACATTAAATGGTACAACAAACATCGATCGCACCAATTATTTTGAAACGGTTCCAAGCAATCAGCTCGAAACAGCTTTGTGGCTTGAAGCAGATCGTATGGGCTTTTTATTGGATGCTGTAACTCAACAAAAATTTGAAATTCAGCGATCTACTGTTAAAAATGAGCGTGGTCAAAATTACGATAATCGTCCTTATGGATTGGTTGGTGTACGCACCAATGAGGCATTGCATCCATTTGGTCATCCATATTCAT
>CAXNNF010000246.1:0-3458 GCA_964203455.1 Bacteroidia bacterium | reverse complement strand
GGCTTCAAAACCAATCGCATTGGGAGCATGATCTCTGTAAATCACTCTGGTAATCCCCGCTATTCCAGATGTGATTTCGAGTAAAGGCCATCCATAACCTGGAGCCAACCATTTGTATTTCACTTCAGTTAATTGGGGTAGTTGAAATCCAAAGCCTAATTGATCAATGGCAATAGTGTCGGTATAAACCAATTCGGAGCGCAGGCGGAGTGTTTGAAACGTGCCAAATGGCGTGATGAGAGTTCCCCAACCATCTACCGAATTGTTACGAACAGCATCACGTCCGTAATAACCTAAAGTTGGAATTTGAATATCGTATGAGTAGGGCGAAGTGCTCGTGCTGCTTGGAGTTAAAGGCAAAGGAACAAGCACATCGGAAGCGCTGTATGGAATCGGAAGTGGAAATCCATTGATGCTTGCACCAAATCCTTTTTGAGCAAAATTGGATGCTGAACTTTTATAAAAATTAAACACCTCACCAATGGTAATATCCACGAAAGGAATTGTTGGGATTTGAAGAGCGCTATTGTCCAAACGCGCCATATTGGAGTTTTGTGAATAGGTGAAAACGTAGGTAATGGGTGTTGATGAAACAGGTAAGAACTCATCAACAAACTGCGATGTCGATTGTAAATTACTGAAATCCCAAGTTTGATCACCTCCCGAAGCGCCCTCCGAAATGCCCATTGGAGAAGCCACGCTGTATCGCATGGTATCGCCTTCAGATGGCATATCCGATTGGTTTATGGTAACTTGAGAAAATGCTTTAACGGAAGTTAATCCGATTAGAATTATAAGTACTTGTTTTATCATGGATTTGAAATGTATTGCGAATATACAATTCAATCCTAATTACCAATACGTTACTTGAAGATTTTGGATCGAGATTGGCGCTTTGTGAACAAAAGAAGCCGCTTGAAACGATGGAGGTCCAAATGTTCCCATAGCGCCTTTTGAAAAACAAAAACCTTCTTTGGGGATTCCGAAAAGTCCAGTATCTAAACGTTGGTTATCGTTTTCGTCGTGAATTAATGCTATGGCATACGTTCCTGGAACGAGGTCATTAACATCGTAAATGATTTTACCTACTTGAGCAGGAATTCGAATCTTTTTAACGGCCAATTCATTCTTGTCGGGAAATCCAAGTTCGGAATTAAAAATGGCAATTAATACAAATCCTTTGTTGTTTTTTAAGCCTGCAATCTCAAGTTTTAAGGTTGGATGAACATTTGTTGGCTGCATAATACAAAACAAAGAAGAAAAGAAAATGATAGTTTTAAGAATCATGATAAATGGAACATGGATCCAATAAAAATGTTTGTTTGAAAATCGGAAATCAAATCATTTGGTAATTTAGCGCAATATATGACAAGTCCTTTTTTAGAATACCTCGCCGACAAGCAAATTCCAGGTTTTGCTCTATTGAAAAATGTAATTATCGAAAATGTGCCTCGCAGGGGCATGCGTATTTCTGGTTTTGATGAAAGTCATTATGCCGATTCCTTTGGCGCTTTACAACAATTGATTCACATTCCCAAGCTATTAGAGACACGAGAAGCTAAGGAACAAGCTAGCTATAAATACAGTGAAGCAGATCTGCGTGATGCGAATTTTGTATTCGATGATTTGCCTCTTTCCTTAACCAATGAATCGAGCGACCGAGAACTTTTTGGTGAGAGCTACACGATTTTTTGGGTTGTTCCGGCTGATAAAGAGGTGATAATGGAATTGTTACTTGCCGATTTTAAAGCATATCCAGAAAGTCAAATTACTGCCGAACAAATCAAGGCAACATGGCACGAGAAGTTAAACCGCCTATTTTTTTATTTCACAGGCGATGGAGATACTATTCATTTGGCCTTGATTCAAGAAGAACTTGAAGAAGATTTAATTGAAGCGATTAATAGTTTGCCAAATGCTCCTGATGAATCGGCTTGGGAAGTTCTTAACGAAGATATTTACTGGGGAGAAGACGATGAATACTAAGCCGTTTTCACAGGAGGAACTTCAAGTTCTCTTAGATGAAAAGGCCGATTTGTACAATCGATTAGAATTTATTGAAACTGACCCAATCTCGGTACCACATCGCTTTTCGGAAGCAAGAGATATTGAGATTGCGGGATTTCTGGCTGCCACCATTGCTTGGGGACAACGTGTTACACTTATTCGCAATGCAAACTGGCTGCTTGATCGGATGGACAATGCCCCTGCCGATTTCATTCGTGATTTTACCGATGTCGATTTAAAACCTTTCGAGAAGTTTGTCCACCGAACGTTTAATGGCGAAGACTGCCTTTTCTTTTTTCGTTCATTGCAACGACTTTTAAGCGAAGAAACCTCATTCGAAAATCTTTTTTATACCGAACAAGGCGATGTAAAAAGTGGCATCATTCATTTCCGAAAATGTTTTTTAGGAATGGATGCACCATCACGAACCTCCCGTCATGTCTCTAACCCAGATAAAAACTCGGCAGCTAAACGCATCAACATGTTCCTGCGTTGGATGATTCGCAAGGACAAACGCAAAGTCGATTTTGGCATCTGGAATGTTTTTACACCCGCCCAATTGATTTGTCCTTTGGATGTTCATTCAGGCGGAGTTGCACGAAAGCTTGGAATTCTTCAACGAAAGCAAGACGATTGGCAAGCCGCCGAAGAACTCAGTTTAGCTTTGAGCTCGTTCGATCCAGTAGATCCCGTTAAATACGATTACGCTTTATTTGGCTTGGGCGTATTTGAAGGATTTCGAAAAGGATAAACTATCTCGCAACTGTTAAGCGACTCACCATACTGTATTTCTTTCCTTTTAGAACGGTGTAGTACTTTCCAGCATCCAGGTTTTTCAAATCCACATGGATTTTTTGAGATTTCTTGACACGACCAATTTTGTATTCAAATACTCTTTCGCCTTCAATGTTTTTTACTTCAAGCAAGAGATTTTTTTCTCTTTTAGGAAGTCGAAGTTGGATGTCGGCCTGAAGTTTATTGTCTGAAGGAAACACAATGTAATGTTCCATCTCTTGCAGCTCGAGCGGAGCAGAATTATCAACCACTTCCACTTCAATAATTTCTCGTGCAAGATGCTCCTTGTCGCTGGCGAGCAATGTTACTTGGTATTTCCCGGGTTTTTTAAAGTCGTGTTTTACATGTCGGAAGCCGCTCATGCTACTACCATCGCCAAATTTCCAAACAAAGTTAGTTGCCCATTCTGTTAATGCTGTGAAATCGACTTCCCGTTCATTTTTAAGATCAATGTATATTTTGGATGCATTGATTTTTAAGTCGAGCGATTTAGCCGCATTGCTCGAATTCGATTCACGTTCACTTTCTGAAAGTTCGGCAAGCAGATCATCGCCAGCTTGAGTATGTTTGAAAAGTTGAGGTTCGGTCATGGCTAATTCGTTCTGACCATAAACCTGAGTTTGTAGGATCAAGCCACCGGCAATTCCCATCAATAC
>CAXNNF010000245.1:0-3465 GCA_964203455.1 Bacteroidia bacterium | reverse complement strand
AAAATGGCGTTGTTATTTTTCCGAATAGAATATTCCCTGCAAAAAAATGGGTAGTAGATTCGTTCTCTAATAAACCCAGACCCAAACTAATAGTCCGAAAATTAGCTAATCGGCTGAGAAATGAGGTTTTTTCACAACCTGACGTTTTGGCGCTTGGCGCAGTGGCGGGCATTTCAGCACAAAAGTTAATTCGGAGAACTAAACTTTGATTAACCACAAATGTGACTGCGGAGCACAGAACCGCCAATTTTGCCAAACCCGTGTTATATGTAGGCATTTTAATTTTTGTAAAGTTTAAAATTAATTTGATATCTATAAAATTCAATATTATTAGTTACAGATAATGCTCTCTTAATTCTTAAGTCGTCTTCAAGTCCAATGATTACTCCTTTAACAGTTTGATTTTCCTCCGCAAGTTCTTCCAAAACATAACCCATATAACGCTGAATTTGTCCAACTACATTGTCGCTAACTCTTCCTTTTTTTAATTCAACTACCAAGATTGTTTTTTTGTCTTTGCTTATTGCGAGAATGTCAATTGGGCCAGTATCGCTAGGATATTGTTGACCTACAAGTTCTCCGTCTTCTTCGTAAATATCGTAGTCCTTTCCTAATTCAGTTTGTTTCCAGTTTTTTACTAAGAAATCCTCTAGGTGTTTTTCAAGTGCAAATTCACTCGGGTCTTCAATTGTGCTATCTGTACTAACTATTGTGGCTGGCCTTGTTCCGCCAATCAATGTTTCAATTTCTGTAGCGTATTTTGTTATTTCACTAACTGTTCCAATTGAACCAGTTGAATTTCTCATTGCTTCACTCATTGCAGAGCGTTCAATAGTATTTGGATACCATTTAACGTGTCTACGATGAGGTAATATTCCTCCAGTTTTATAGGAATAGTTGTCTATTACTTCTCCAATATAATAGTTACCATTGCCACTAGGGCAAAGCACTATTTCTCCTTTTTGGATTCCTTTCGATATAGTCCATAAGGCACCACAAGAAAGTCCAGCAGCTACTTTTCCTTTACTAGGATTTTTTGAAAGCCAAACAGGAATATATTTTAGATTAAAGTCTCGCCAGTTGTCCGGAAGATTATTTGTTAGGTCAGAATCGATACCGAACCCTGCCCCAATAAAATTCCCTTTAAAGCATTCGTCTGCGTGAATACTTTTAGCACCTAACATTATTCTATAGTATCTTTTCATATTTATCTTTTATTAGTCAGGCGATATATTGTTTCGTTGCTTGCCCATAACGTCAGACCGTGAAAATACTTCCATTGTTCCTGTTCATTATTTATGGAATAAATATAGGATACCCCGCTTGACTATGGCACGTTGAATGTTACATTTTTGAGTTATGGATTTTCTTCAACCGATGAGCCGGATGCAGATGACCTTCGGGAGTTTGGAGGGTCTTGTGGATGCCGACAATGAGGTGCGCCTCATCGATGCCTTTACCGATCAGCTGGATCTAAAACGTTTGGGATTTGTGGTGAAAGAGCTCAAGAAGGAGGGGAGACCGGCCTATGACTCGAGGGTTTTTCTCAAGCTTTATTTTTATGGCTATCTCCATTGGAAGGATCCCTGCGAAAAAACGGATAGTATAATCGTTCTCTAATAAACCAAGGCCCAAACTAATAGTCCGAAAATTAGCTAATCGGCTGAGAAATGCGGTTTTTTCACAACCTGACGGTTTCGGGCTTGGCGAAGGTGGCGATTTTCACCATCTCGGCTCGGCCGAGATTGATGCGACGAACCAAACTTTGATTAACCATCTCGGCTCATCCGAGACGAACCACTGAACCGCCAATTTCTTGTAGGTGCTGTTACAAGCTGGTGTTCTTTCGGTCTTGCTTTGTCCTCCCATAGTTCCAGCGTCTTGGTGCGGTTGCTTGGTGGTTCTTTTGGATTTTTTTAGCGTTGATCTTTGCGTTGAAAAAAATACAAATGTGCCACCAAATGCGTTGGGTTGTCCTACTGTCATTGTGCAATTTGTGCAATTAATGTGCAATTGATTTATGTCTGTTTTGCCCCCTCATTTCAATGTGTAAAATGCTCCTGCTCCCTTTTGTCCGCTTGGTTTTAGCAAGTCTTTGTCAACCAACTCTGTCAAGTCGTTACTGGCGGTATTTCGAGAACAGTCGTTTAATGTTTGATATTCACTATTTGTAATTTTCCCTTTGTCTTTTGCGAATAAAACAGCTTTTACTTGTCTGTCGTTTAGGTTAAGCGATTTTAAATATTTTACATTGTAAATATCCTTTCTGAACTCTACAGAGATGTCGCTTGAATCGTAACTTTCATAATAATTAATCGTCTAAAATCTTTGACGAGATTTGGTAAGGCCTACGCGACCAAATATAGCGCTGTAAGCGAAATTGGTTGGCGAGTAGGCGTGTGATGAATTCAGGTAAGGCGAGAAAAAAAATAGTGTCTCGATGCTGATAGATATTAGCTGATTTCTTCACCCCGTGATCGGTTACCCAGCCGTCGAATTTCATGGAAACAAAATCCCATTAAAAAACAATGTCTTTACTCTTCGCTCTTTTCCGTAGCGTCCGTCGAACACTGTCACTCGACCCGCACACAATATCCTTCCACACCGCGTTGTTCTAAAGTATGCGAAACGGGCGGCCAAGGTCAGTATCCTTTTTGTCATTTTGCCGTAACATTCGTAAAGACTGCCCGCACATGAGAATTTTGAGAGCGACCATAGTAAGTTTTGTAGTTGTGTTTTTGTTTCACTTATCGACGCAAGCCCAGCAGCCGTGCTTCAAACAGCGCGTTACTCCGTGGGCCGACTCGCTCATGAACGTCCTCACATTAGAACAAAAAATTGGTCAGCTGTTCATGGTGGCCGCCTGGAGCGACCCCAACCACAAAGCCTACAACAGCCAAAAAATACAAGGCCTCATCGAAAACTACCACATCGGTGGACTCATTTTCATGCAGGGAACTCCGGGGCGTCAGGCGGCGTTGACAAACCGTTATCAAAAGGCATCCAACATTCCACTCATGATTGGTATGGATGCCGAGTGGGGGCTAGGTATGCGTCTCGATTCAACGATTGCCTATCCGCGTCAAATGACCTTGGGAGCGTCGAACAACGACAGCCTGGTGTATGCCTTCGGTCGTGAAATGGCCCGGCAGCTAAAGCGCCTCGGTGTGCATGTGAGCTTCTCGCCGTGCGTCGACATCAACAACAATGCGAAGAACCCTGTGATCTCGAGTCGCTCCTTTGGTGAGCAAAAAGAACTGGTTGCCGCTCATAGCACGATGTACATGAAGGGATTACAAGACGGCGGTGTGTTGGCTTGTGCCAAGCACTTTCCGGGTCATGGCGATACCGATACAGATTCACACAAAGACCTGCCCGTGGTGGCGCATTCCTACGAACGCCTCGACTCGCTTGAACTTTACCCCTACAAGCACCTCATACGCCAAGGCCTGGGCAGCGTGATGA
>CAXNNF010000244.1:0-3467 GCA_964203455.1 Bacteroidia bacterium | reverse complement strand
AAATACTAATCATTCTTCTGGTAAATGTAAATCTTAACATCAAGCGCTGCATCTTCGAACTTGGTCAGAAAGTTACAACCACAGAGGACTTGTATTGCAATTGTTGAAAAAATCATTTGTAAGTTACCTAAACCTATGACACCGAATATTTTCTGTAAAACACTAATCTCTTCACCTGAAATATTGCCGGTATATAGCTCTAATGTAAAGCTGCTGTTATATGAATTAAGAGAACGTGAGTTCTCAAAGTAAGTATGTAATTTTATGGGTAAAAAACATCGGCCAATTAGTTCTCCTTCATTGTGTTTTAAATTTCCGATTTTAAAATCCTGGTTTATTTTCCTGTTAAAAACTTAATTGCTTGATAAGCTCATGTAAATATTATATTTGAGATTAGTCATTATTATTAAACACGGATCTGAAATGATTTTTGTCCTTTTAATAATAATGGCAACTCGAGAGAATAAGTCAACGAAATAAATAAATAATGGCAAAAACATCAAAATGGTTTTTTGAAACAACCAAAAACACTTTAAGCGGTGCAAATGATCCGATTCACGAAACATTCCGAGCCAACCCATACTATTCGATAGTCAGAGAGTCTATACAGAACAGTATGGACGTTAGATTAGATGAATCAAAACCAGTTGAGGTGAGATTTGAGGTGATAACAATTAATCAACCTGAACACCCCCAATTATTTTCATTGAAAGATCATATTAAAAGTTGTTTGGAGTTTCATGCAGGTAATAAACAAGCTGAAGATTTGTATTCAGGTATGTTGAAGTATCTCGACGAAAATTCATCAGTGAAAATTCTTAAGGTTAGCGATTACAATACAAAAGGAATGCATTATGATCCAGACGATCACTTATGTCCGTTTACATCTTTTATGGGTGAGGGAATAAGTTCAAAATCATCTGGGTCTGGAGGTTCATTTGGTTTTGGCAAAGGTGCTTATTATGTTCCGAGTGAGTTAAGAACAATCTTGGTATCTACTATGGTTGAAAATGGCGAGGTTTTTTTCCAAGGAAGAACACGCCTTGCCTCACACAGAATAGATGGTGAAACAAAAGGTAAAGACGGAGTTTTTAAAATAGAAGATGAAAATCCCATTTCCGATATTAACGACATCGGTGTTATGTTTCGAAGAGATACCCAGGGCACAGATGTCTATATACTTGGAATGAGAGATGACCCGAATTGTGGACGTGAAATGGTTAAGTCTGTTCTAAATAATTTCTGGCTTGCCATTCATGAGGATCGATTGGACGTTGGAATTAAAACTGATGATGTTACTGTTCGATTTGACGAAACGAACTTAGAGGATATCATGGATGAGTATTTTCCTGATGAAGTCGAACAAGGGCCAATCGGCGAAATATACCAGTGGAATCCAAAAGCCTACTATAAATCTGTTAAATATGCTGGGCAATCCGATGACTTCTTACTTTTTGAACACGAATTACCAGCACTAGGTCCAGTAAGACTTTATGTTTATCGAAAGGACGGCCTTCAAAACAGACTATCATTTATGCGGAAACCCGCTATGACTGTATATAAAACAGGACGAACAACACTCTCTGGTTATGCTGCAGTATTCGTTTGTGACAATGAAGTTGGTAATGAGGTTTTAAGACAAATGGAAAATGCAGCACACAATGAATGGAAACCTGAAAATGTACGGTATGTGGTTAAAGAGAAAATGCAGATATATCATGACGCGAAATTGCAGATAAATGATTTTGTGCGGGAGACGTTAAAGTCGATATCTGGTGTGAATAGCTCGAGTAAAATTGACGTTGTTGGTCTATCCGATTTTTTATCTATTCCAGAGGAATTATTGGACGATGAAGAGGCTGTGCCAGGCCTAGCAGCTAGTACCCGAGATGGGGTATCTTCTGACAACAAAACAGTAGAAGAAACAGGACTTGTAACTACTTCTAATACCAGTTTTAGGGTAAAAGCAAAAGCCACTTCGTTAGCTTCAGTTGCTTCAAATGCTGATGGCGGCACAGGCAAAGATATTGTCCTGAAAGGCGGGGGGAAAACTAACGATGACGATAATCCTAATCCAAATCCATCTGCTGACCCTGGAGCTGATATTGAAGAGGGAACATCAACGCAATCAGGAGATGCCAAAGCATATATTCCCGTTCGGTTTAGAGTTGCTGCCACAAAGGTTCCTAGTGGTTTGTTTCACTGTTTAATAATAAATTCTCCTGAAGATTACAGTGGAGTTGTAATCGACCTAAAAGCGGGGACGGACAACGGCGAAGAAATTGAGTTAATTATTGTGGAAGTAGATCAAGGTAATATTCATCAAAGCAGGATTAACGGATTAAACCTAAATAAAGGTAAAAACCTTATTAGAGTGCGATTCGACGACGATATAAAACGCACATTAAAACTTACTGCCTATGAAGCTCAATAATTTAATTTTACCACACCCAGTTCTGGGGCAATCAGATGATATTAGTGGTAAGTGTCAATTGAAGGACGATCCAACAATTCATGTAACAGATGAAAGTTATCAAGTTGAATTTGAGGTCGAACATGACAATGGTACAATAGCAGATTTGGTTAAAGTGGGTAAGGCTATTTATTGTTGTGAAGTACTTTGCTCTGGAACACTGTTTCGAGAAATTTTCTACTCCAATAGTTTAGTATTTAATTTAAATATACCACGAACTGCTTTAAGAAACAGAGTCGATTTTCAAACGTACTGTTTGGCTACTAAGGAAATATTAAACTACAACAATCCGGCTTTTCATACTGATTTCGAAGGCTTTACATTTGACCTTGAAAAAGCTGATCTTTTGGCTGTTTTTGGTTCATTTACGTTTAATGCAGATATTGAATATCATAAACTTCAGGCTGCGTCTTCTTTCATGCAAATTGTTCCAAATGAACCTGGTAAAACACTAACGGAATATGTTTTGGATGACAGTAAGATTCAAATTAAATTGCCTGAGGAGTCATATGAGAAGTACCGTTTTTTTGGCAAGAATAAGGATTTGGCTCCAATTATACATGCCTCATTGGTGCAAAATGCCCTAACAATTGCATTATTTAATTTTCCAGAACACTTAGACCGTGGAAACATTTGGGCACTCTCTATTAAACACCGACTTGAAAACGAACTCGAGTTGAATAATGGATCTGTACAAATAGACAGTGTCAAAGTACCTGATTTAGTTCAAAAACTTCTGGGGAATCCCAATGAGAGAATGATCCTTCGTTTAGATGAAATGTCTGCTCAAAATGAAAATGATATAGAATAAATATGGAACAACAACGAATATTCCGAAAAAGATTTATGGATCAACATATTACCGAGATAAAATCTGGTGATTCAATACATCTTTTTAGAAACAATGAGTTTATCATTGATGAAAAAAGCACTCTTATTATGCCCCACGTAGAGAGGCAAATGAGTTTGTCAAGTAAAATGAATTCAAACCGTG
>CAXNNF010000243.1:0-3467 GCA_964203455.1 Bacteroidia bacterium | reverse complement strand
CCAATATAACCTGTCATGAATTCGGCTTTCAGCCCATTCATCTTGAAATTTGACTGTGCTCTGGCAATTCCGTCATGATTATCGATCAAGAAATTTTTCGCCCCTTTAATTTTAGAGGCAAACCACATCGAATAAAATCCCCAATAGCATCCTAATTCAAGCATTGTTGCATTCTCTGGCATGCTCTTCAAAACCTCTTGGAATACATATTCCTCTTGAGGTTCATGTATTGCATTATTTTCCATGAGCATGCGCATAACGGGAGCTCCGTAATAGCTCAATGGGTCTATTACAATACCATTATGCATCGTTAATTTCCCATCCTTTAATTTCCCAGAATTGCTGATTGAATTAATCTTCGCATTGTCACTACTCACCTTCACTTTACGAATACGTTCCAACCAGAGGTCTTTCGTTTCCTTATCCAATTCATTAAGTGGTAACAAGCTTAAGTAATGTTTATGAAGCGAGTAATTTCGGATAGGATTCATTATGAGGTTCCTTGATAAAGCATTAGAATCTAAAATGCTCTTGATAAATCCTTTAATTCCAGCTTGTTCCATAAACTACTTAAAAAATATTGCCAAAAATAACCTTTTCCCAATAGAATCAACGAATCATTGTTGCATGCACATGGAGATTTCAAGGTATTAAAATTTACTTCTTACGTTTTTTGATTATTCAATCTCCATAAAATGCGAATGAAAATCTGATGACTTATTTTCCATGATAGCATCAAAATATGTTTTGTCAATCCCTTATATATAATAGGTAAAACAACTATTACAAAAGAATTTGCTTTTTTTATTTCACCTAATTCGTTCAATCGTAAAACTAATTTTGTGAACGTGATTTTTAAATTTTGTCTGCGTTCAGAGGACATCCCACCAGGCAATTCGAGTAAGGCCTGAATAAGAGGAAACATGGCTTTAACTTCGGTCGATGTAGATGAATTTTCATGAACTCTGTAAAGTAACAGGGGTTCTCCAATGCTTAAAAATGTTTTTCCTTTAGTTAATAGCTTCACCCAAAGCAAATAATCTTCGCAATTTTGAACATCCAATTTCTCAGGAAATCCACCAACTTCTAGTAGAACCGATTTCTTAACCAAAACAGAAGATGTCGGAATTCTATTTTGTTCATGGAATTCAAGTATAGCTTTGTTTCCGTGGTAGATTTTATCATTAACACCAAATCGAAATTCACGAAGATTCATATTGTTTCCCAAACAAATAAAACCATCCGTGAAACTCAAATCCACATTGGCTTCCAGGGTTTTACTGAGTTGTAAACTGAGTTTGTTTTCAGGCCATAAATCATCGGCATCTAAAAATGCAATCCATTCTCCTTGAGCATGAGAAATTCCATTGTTCCGTGCTTTTCCTTGTCGCCCGTTTTCTTGTTCAACAACAATTACCCGACTGTCCTCACTTGCAAAACTTTCTAATACTTCCGCGGTGTTATCTGTTGATCCATCATTGACAAAAATAATTTCCCAATCTTGGAAATCCTGTTTTTTAACACTTCGAAAGGTTTCTTCTGCATGCGCAGCGCAGTTGTAAGCTGGAACAACAATCGATATTAAGGGTGTTTTCACACTCATGGTAAATATCGTTGGGTGAGTTTCTCCCGTTTACGGATCCATAACCATTCACTGAGATTTGGGAATGTTTTGTTTTCGAAAACAGCTTTAATCAATTTCAATTTCAAGTTATCATCCGAGGTAATGTAATTGCCTTTAAATTTCCCTTTCACAAAATCTTCAGGTTGATAATGCTTAAATGGAATCCCAAACGTTCCGAAGAAATAAGCTATCATGAGAGCCTTCTCCTTTGATTTGGGTTCTAAATCACTTTTAATTAATTCGACCAGTTCTTTGTGCGATGAAGGGTCGTAGGTGGAGTCTAGATTAAAATAAAAAGATTTGCCTGCCAAAATACTTGGTTTGCCCATAAATGTAGCTTCTATTCCAACGGTAGAGCCAAATGTAATTACCTGTGAAGCGTGATTGATAAGATGATAAGTACTTATTAATGAAGTTGCAGGAATAATGGTTAAGTGCGGACTTTGGATGGATAATAGTTTTCGTAAATCTTTGTTTTCTACTTTAGCTAAATGTGGATGGATTCTCAAGTAGATGTGAATATTCTTGATATTCTTTGTGTCACTTATGATTCTCAGAATACCTTCAGTTTGATTTGTATACAGATGATTTTTCCATTCGTCATTTAACGATGAAAGTTCATCTTCTGAAGAATTACAAATAAGGATATTTTTTTTTGATTCATCCCAGTCTTTAGGCAGTTCAAAAATTTGTTTTTCTAAAAAAGAAAACCAGTTTTCCATTTTTCCTCCAATGCGGGTATGAAACCATTGGGTCGCTCTGGCAGTTCGTTCATCGGGATCAACATTTTCCCATGTCTCGATGATTAAACGTTGCGTGTTCTTTAAATCGTGAATGCTTGTGTTTTCAAACAATGAGTAAAAAGGCATTGAATTTCCGCGTTCATGTAAAACACATTTCACCTGCATCGATCTACATGCCTGTAACACAGCTTTTGTATGAGATAGCCTGCCATTAAACGCATAAACAACATCGGTCTGATTTGCTTTCAGGTAATTAATCATACTGAAATACACTCCCAAGCATCCAATAATATAGCGTTCAACCCATTTCGGGTCAAGGGTTGGATTGGGATCGCGGTAGTATGAAATGATGGAAGAGGCAACAGAATAGCCAATCTCGTATTCATCTACTTTTAGTTTCTTAAGTTCAGAAACATTCGCAAATGCCTTGGGTGTTTCCTTGATACGGATTTTATCTTCACCCTTTAAATTGAAGAATCGTTTAATCTCTGGTTTTTCAGGAAGGGACGCATAGCCATTCTTACGCTTAGAAATACACCGTTCGCAAGCTTCAGGCTGAAAGAATGGATTAATATCACATGCAGGCAAATCTCTTTCGCAAATCAGTTGAACAACATGATCGCCCTTTTCTTGATGATCATGAATAATTTCTAGCTCAGTTTCGTAATGAGATGCTAGTAATGTATGCGAATTGAATATGGCTATATTCATTTTAAACAGAAAGATTTAACCTATCAGAAAGCGTGTCATTAATCCTAATCAAATTGAAATTGGTTTGTTAAATCCCGAAGCAAGGATTCCATTTTCAGGAAGTAAACACGTCACTCCACCAATAATAGGGTAAGCCATTAAACTTTCTGAAGCATAATAACAATCGCCCGAACGTTCCATAACACCACCCGTAATTGGACATGCGAATTGAGGTGTTACTGGGGAAGCAGAACGGTTTTTTTCAATCACAATTAAACCTGTTGGATTTAATGGATTGATAATGTGGTCGAACAGTCGATATTCAACAACAATATACCCAAGATCCTCAGCAGTTGCTTTCAGACCTTTTACATAGCCATGATGTTCCATGCGCGCTTTCGCTTCATCAG
>CAXNNF010000242.1:0-3469 GCA_964203455.1 Bacteroidia bacterium | reverse complement strand
TTCGTTTGTGAAAAGCGCTGTTCCGCTCCAACCATTATCTGTAAAACTGATGCTGGAATTTCCTGGAATATCATTTAAGGCGATGAACGCAAATCCATCTGGAGCGTCGGTTTGCATGGCAAGGAAAGCAATATCTCCTGCTTGTAATTGAGCAAAAATTTGTGTAGCTGAAAAGCAGAGTATCAGTGAAGTAATGATGGATTTCATAGCATTCTTATTTACTGCAAATCTAGCAAAAAAATACATGAAAATCCGCCTTGTCTTAATCGAAGAAAACCCAATTGAATCCCAATTTGAGTAAACGGTCGGGGAGTGGATTGTAAGGAATAAGGTAGGCATTCATTCCATTTATTCCCGCATTAACATGTTCCATCATTGCAAAAATTCGGGCACGCCGTACTTTTACACTTACATAAAAATTAGCTTGAATCAAGCCTTTGTTTTTAAAGGAGTCTTGCAAATAAAATAATCCACTTTGTGTTTGATATGCATTGGCTCTAAAATCGGTGCATCCAATAACATCCAAGCCGAACCGCCAGGGGGTTGTTTTGCTAATTAATCCTTCGCGATAAATACTTTCTTGATATTGGATGAGCGGCAAACGTATTTGACTTTCATCATTCACCTGTTGAATCAACAAGCGACTTTGTAAATGCCATTTGCGCAAATTGATTTGTTGCGTTATTTGCGCCGAAAGTACATTCAAGGTTTTGTTAATTTGAATTGGGCGACCTGTTTGTGCAAGTAAGACCCAATTTCCGATAATTTGATTGCTAATTCGGAGATGGAGGTTTAATTTCTCAACTTCAATTTCACCAAAAATGCGGTTGATTGAAATTTTTTGGAATGATGTATCCCAACTTCCAAAATTGGAAGCAAAATGTTGAAGCTGATAAACTGCTTCCTGACGAATGTTTTCAATGCCCGCATTTATTCTCAAGCCTTTCGATGGTTTTACTTTCAATGCAGTAAAAATGGAAATATCGCCGGAGTTGAATCCAGAAACAAAGGCTTCAGCTTGGGCATGAATTTTCAAAGATGGGCGAATGTGATAGACAAACTTTCCACCTGCACTTTGATTGATTGTTTTAAAATTTTGGATTGTGTCGTTTATTTGAATGTCCATCTGGGAATGAACAGCTTGTTGTTTTAAAAACGCCTTCGCTTCCCAGTGCATTTTTTTTGATGAATCGGCCTGTGAACTGAGTTTTAACAAGGCAAATTCATTCTCCCATTGGGTGTTGTAATAATCAACAAATGTTCTTGCAGAATCTAAGATCGTTGAGTAATAATCATTTATTGGATTTTCATCGTCGTATGAATGTCGGTTGAAATTGTATTGTACGGTATGTTGCAAACAAACAATTGCTCCATCTTTTCTAATTCCGCTTGAATCCGATGCCGGTCGAATTAGATCAAATGTTTGTCGCAACAAAAAACCATTCCGAAAAACTTTATTTCGGGCTTTATCAAGGTTAACAGGATAAAGCTGACGGTTGGTTTCGGTATTGGTTTGAAATAATGAATCACCAGATGCTGTTATTCCACCATTTTCGAACGATGCACCTTTGTGATACACAACCCCTGCAAATGCTTGATAACGTTCAGAACCAGGTCTAAACCAAAAGTTTAATCGCAGGGCAGAATGTGCTGTTGCCTGACGAACATAAGTGCCTTCCGAATTTACTCGTTGGAACTCAATTCCAAAATTGAATGACTTACCAATGTTTTGTGTGTGCCGAATTCTGAAAAACGCTTCTTTCTTTCCGCCTTGAGTATAGGAAGCTTCGGTAAAAGGCGATTGAGCGTCGTAAAATTGAATATTCTTCAATTCAAATGTATAGGGTAGAAACGTGTTAAATCCCCAATTGAAGCCACTGTTAAAAGCAGGTTTGAAGTTCAAATCTTGAATAGCGGTCCCATTATTTCCTAAGGTGCTGTTTATGAGCTGACTTCTGTAAACTGGCAAGTAAAATTGCACCCGATCGAGCGAGTAATCCATCTTGCTCATTTGTCTATTTCCCGATTCGGATGCTTCTAAACCGATATATTCAACCCGCGATTTGTCACGCCCGATGGTTGATGAATCGACCTTCAACAGGTTTGTTTGCTTTGGCGCCGCATTGTTTTCGGTTTGTGCTTTGGCAAACGAACAGTAAAGGATGAAAAGTAAAATGGGAAATCGGTTCAACATTGCGTCAAAAGTAGCAGTTTTATAACAATTGTTTCATAGATTTTTAGCAGTGAGTAAACATTGGAATTTATCTAAAATTTGTAAATGTGTTTATCATTGAAATTCTTGGTTTATATTTACCATCCCAAAATTAGCTTCAGATATGTACAGACCACATCGAAATCTAGTCACTTTGGGGGAGTTTATCATAGAGCGTCAGGCCGATTTTCCTTATGCGAAAGGTGAACTTTCCAGTTTATTGAGCGACATAAGTATTGCAGCGAAAATTGTTAATCGCGAAGTGAATAAAGCCGGTTTGGTGAATATTCTTGGTGAAGCTGGGTCTGATAATATTCAGGGCGAAAGCCAAAAAAAGTTGGATGTATTTGCCAACGAGCAATTCCTTGCAGCACTCGCTTCTGGTGGAGAATGTGCAGGAGTTGCATCCGAAGAAAACGATGAAATTATTTTGTTTGATGGACCATCTTCGTCAGGAAAATACATTGTTGCCATGGATCCATTAGATGGTTCATCGAATATCGATGTAAATGTATCGGTAGGAACAATCTTCTCCATTTACCGCCGTAAAACCAAAAACGGTCCAGCTACTGTTGATGATTTTTTGCAGTTTGGTTCCGATCAAGTAGCTGCTGGTTATATCGTATACGGCTCCTCAACCATGTTAGTTTACACTACGGGCAATGGAGTTAATGGCTTTACGCTCGATCCCTCTATTGGAGAGTTTTGTCTATCGCATCCCAACATGCGCATCCCGAAAGGTGGAAATATCTATTCTGTAAATCAGGGAAATTTTGTGCATTTCCCGGAAGGCGTAAAACGCTATATCAAGAATTTACAAATCGACGATAAAGCGAGCAAGAAGCCATATACTTTGCGTTATATTGGATCATTAGTCAGCGATTTTCACCGCAACTTAATTAAAGGTGGAATTTATATTTACCCAACAACTCTAGCTTCACCCAAAGGGAAATTACGTCTGATGTACGAAGCCAATCCCATGGCCATGATCATCGAGCAAGCTGGAGGAAAAGCAACGGATGGCTTCCAAGATATTCTCGAAATTGAACCAACCGATATTCATCAACGTGTTCCATTGTTTGTAGGTTCGGAAGATATGGTAGATGAATCGATGCGTTTCATGCGCGAATTTAGCGATGAAAACTTGCAGCCTTCGTATCTGAGTAAATAGTTTTACTGAGATATTCATGTTTCATTTCAATTTAAACCCGGATGGATTGAATGTCCATAGAAATATCCGGCGTTTGCGACTCCTTC
>CAXNNF010000241.1:0-3472 GCA_964203455.1 Bacteroidia bacterium | reverse complement strand
ATTTAATTTTTTAGATTCAATGACAGTAAAACCATCTTTTTTGTATTGTTTCTCTAGTTCAATATTTACATCTCCGACACCAAGACCCAATGGATTTTCTTTCAATAAAGTCCATGCCGATTGCCAAATTAATATGCGTGCAGCATTGCTTTCTGTATCTGATTTTTCGATGGTTTGGGCATGCGAAATAACTTGAATGCTTCGTTCTGCTCGCTCTTTAATGCTTGGGTTGTAAAATAAGGCTAACACGATTACACCAACAAAAACAGATGCTATGAGTATTAAATTTGCTTTGCGTTTTGCGTGAATAATTCCCGAAATGAAAAAATACACAAGGGTTCCTCCGAGTATAAGTAGATTTATTTTTGATGAGAGTAATACGATACAACAAACAAAAACAACTAAAAAGACAATGTTTTTGAAAAATTGATTCGAAGGATAATTTTGAATGTCATCGTAACATAACCTGCCCGCTACTAACAAATACAAAGCGAGGTATGAAGGATGGAATCCTTTTGAAAAAAGCTCATAGGTGAACTCATTTTGACTCGTATTAATCAATACAAATGATGCATGGGAAATTAAATAGATACAATATGCAAAACAACTCAATACAAAGGTCTGCTTGATTAATGTGCGCCATTTGGATGTTAATTCAGTATTTGTAAAAATGAGCCAGGGTAGTAATAGAAACGAAAGTTTGATTTCTAAATGATTCAAGCCTTTGTCAATGTTTTCGGTGCTGATTAATCCTAAAACATTGTAAACATAGAATCCCAAAAGAGCAATAATGGCGGGAGATCGTTTCACGCATTCGAAACGCGATTTCCAGTCCCACTTTCCAATCGAAAATATAAGCAACAATCCTATAATTATTGGAATTAACGTTTGGAATAAGGGCAGGCAGGCACCTAGAAGAAGCGTTAATAATACTGAGGGTTTTCTGAAAATTGATTTCCAATTCATGACGCAATCAAATTAGCATACAGACCCTCAAACTTTTTCATGCATGTCTCTCTCAATGCGTATTGTGTAATGTTTTCCTGATTAATATGAAAACATTTTTCCGTGTCAATCTTCAGTGCTTGTTCAAAAGGATTTTTGTTTGAATCATATACGATTCCATTCACTTGATTGGTGATCCATTCACGGCTGACTTCCAGATCACTCACAACTGGAATGCAATTCGCCGACATGGCTTCCAAAAGACTAACAGAAGTTCCGTCGCTCAGTGGTAAAGAGACGTAAATCTGAGCGTTTGAATACTGTTTTGCATTGGTTTCATGATTTACCCATCCAATAAATTCGTAGGCATTTTGAGGCAATAAATCGGAAGCGTGTTTTTGGAGAGATTCTGTTTGATGGCCTGATGCTCCAATAATAAGTTTCCAATCGGAATGTTGACTATAGAACTCGGCAAAAAGATCTATAATTAAATCAATTCGGTAGAGCTCTTTGTGCAATCGGTTCGAATAAATGAATTTCTGTTTGTGTTCCGATTTTATTGGATCAATGCCATATTGAAGATGAATATACTTTTGGGGAGTATTTGAAATTGAAAGCATTGCCGCAATCATATCCTTCGAATCGGCAGTAACATAACTACTATAATCCAATACCGATTTGGTGATGGAATAAAACACCTTATTTTGCTGAGGAATAAGTAATACATCACTTCCCCATGCAGTCGAAATTACAGGTATTTTAAGTTGTTTGGCAATTCGACAAACAATCCAAGCGAGACGATTTATTTGATGAATGTGAATGATATCGGGCTGGATAGATACGATAGCCTTTTTAAGTTTTCGGTATGATTGAATCAAGCGAAATACATTATATCCCCGAAATGGAGTAACAATGTTCATTTTTACACCTTCCGGAGAAAAGGATGTTTCAGTTACAAGTGTAAAATCACCAGCAATTACCGACATTGCTTTACAGAAATGCTGCAGATGAATTGAATCGGAGCCAATCTGCAAAACGTTCATTTCGACACAATTTTAAGAATCAGATCCTCCAATAGTTTCACCTGGTGTTTACGATGAAGCTTTTTTACTTTTGCTTCATCAACAGGTAAATAATTTTTATTATCCCAAATTTTCCATGCAAATTCAATCGAATTGGCAATTTCTTTGGGTTTATTAAAATCTGCAATACATCCTGCTTTGTATTCCTTTATCAAATCCGCAGCTACATCATTAGGATTGACCAAAGTAATAATTGGTTTTTGTACTGATATATAATCAAAAATTTTCCCTGAATACACACCAACTCTGTTTATTTCATTTAAGATTAATAAGCTAGCATCAGCTTGCGAAATGAATTCGATGGCTTTATTATTATCTATAGGAGGAATGAATTCACAGTTTTTCTCAAACTCTTTTGGGATTGTGAAATTATGATGGGTGCCAAGGAATTGAATTTTAAAATCGACTGCATGAGTAGAAAGGAAAATTTTCAAACCTTCGAAGAACGTATGCGGTTTCCGAGGTCCATAAAACGTTCCAGCATAAATAATTGTAAATACCGCATTG
The DNA here is from genome assembly GCA_964203455.1 of Bacteroidia bacterium. GTDB lineage: Bacteria > Bacteroidota > Bacteroidia > M30B66 > M30B66 > CALQRR01. The sequence continues at coordinate 938 of CAXNNF010000241.1, read as the reverse complement.
TGATTTCGAGATGGTATAAGTTCGTGATCGTATCCATTTCGAATTTCAACAAAGTCCCCAATATTTGTCATGATTCGTTTCATGTCCTGAAGTATAGGATCACTTACACTGGTAATTGCATCTGCTCTTTTGTTTATTTTCTGTTCAGCTTTTTGAAGAAGTTTTCTAGTTTGATTATTTATTTGACCATTGGTCGACATCTCATCGCGCATATCCGCAATCCATTTTACGCTTCTGTGTTTTTCAAGGAAATTGAATGTTGCCAAATGTGCTTCGATGGGAGAAAATGAGCTGATTATTAAATCGATTGGCTGGTCTTGATGAATCATTTCTAAGCGCTTCTCAACACGTTTCATCCAGCTTTTATGAGGGAAACGAATGAGTTTAAGCAACAATACATTCCAAATTACTTTGCACACATGAAGAATCTTATTTTCTCCCTGATTATTTTTTAAAAATGGAATAATTTGAGTATCCAATTCTCTGTAAACTTTCCCAAGTTCAGCTATTTCATAAGAAGGTGAATTGTTCTCATTTAACGTAATGACAGAAAGGTTAAATTGATCTTTCGACAAATAATTAGCAAATGCCTGCATGCGATTTACAGCAACGCTTTTGCGAGGTGGAAACCAAGCAGTAACAAGGACGATATTTATGCGATTATCCGACAATTTTCTTTAGTTCTTGAATGAAATTATTCAAAACAACCTCTCTTTTAAAATTTTTCGCAATGTATGCGATGCTATCTTGATTTCGTTCAAGATTACGTGCTTTAACCAGCGCTACAACTTCATCGAAATTAGCTTGAACATTCGATAATTGATGACAATTGGGATGAGGATATTTCCAAATTACTTCACATCCTGCCGATAGTGCTTCCAGAACGCTTAGTGCAAATCCATCATGTTCGGCAAGTCGAATAAAGATGGGCGAAGAAT
>CAXNNF010000240.1:0-3479 GCA_964203455.1 Bacteroidia bacterium | reverse complement strand
CAAATGTTCATGCATGTAAAAGCATTTGAATTGATGTTGAAAAGCGGACAACTTGCTTGCAACGTGAAATTTATGATTGAAGGCGAAGAAGAAGTGGGATCATCGAATCTCGATCCATTTTTGTCTGCAAACATCGAAAAGTTAAAAGCCGATTGCGTGTTGGTTTCCGACACATCTATGTTGGCGAATGACATTCCTTCCATCACAACTGGATTACGTGGTTTGAGCTATGTTGAAGTGGAAGTTACTGGTCCAAACCGCGATTTGCATTCAGGTGTGTATGGTGGCGGAGTTGCCAATCCTGTAAATGTGTTGTGTACCATGATTGCTTCGATGCACGATGAAAATCGTCACATCACCATTCCAGGATTTTACGACAATGTGGTAGAATTAAGTACCATAGAACGCGCAATGATTGCCGAAGCTCCTTTCAGCCAAGAAGAATACAATGCCGAATTGAAGGTGAACGATGTATTGGGCGAAAAAGGTTATTCAACAGTTGAACGCACTTCGATTCGTCCAACGTTGGATGTAAACGGAATTTGGGGTGGCTACATTGGCGAGGGTGCTAAAACGGTTTTACCTTCTAAAGCATATGCTAAAATCTCCATGCGCTTGGTTCCGAATCAAACGCCTGATGAAATTACCGAGTTGTTTCAAAAACATTTCGAAAGTATCGCTCCAGCTTCTGTAAAAGTGAAAGTAAGTCCGCATCATGGAGGGTTTCCAGCGGTAACTCCGGTAGATTCTATTGAATACCGCGCTGCTGCGAAAGCCATGGAAGCAACATTTGGTAAGCAGCCAATCCCTGCGCGTGGGGGGGGAAGTATTCCCATTGTTGCATCGTTCGAGAAAATTCTTGGATTGAAAACAGTCTTGATGGGATTTGGATTAGATACCGACGACATCCATTCTCCTGATGAACATTACGGAGTCTTCAATTATCTCAAAGGCATTGAAACAATTCCATACTTCTTTAAGTATTATGCAGAGATGAAAGCATAAATTTTAACGGGCAGGAATTTATTTTCCGCCCGTTTTTTTGTACATTAGAACCAATGATTCGGAATTACACACTCGCTTTATTTATCGGATTACTTTTTCTTTCCTGCAACAAAACGGAGGAGAAAATTATTGGAGATAATAATCCACCTGTAGACAATACCATTCCGTCTAGTCTGAGGATTAATTTCATCAATAAAATCTACATTAGTTTATTGGGCCGCGAACCCGAAACAACCGAATTTAACGATGCCGATTTATTCCTTCGAAACTCAAATTTCTCCATTGCTTCGCGGAAAGCAATTGTTCAAGAAATACTAAATCAGGATGCTTTTTTAGATCGGGAATTTGAAATTTACCGCAATGATTTATTAAGTGGGGTTGATACTGCCGAGGTTTCGGATTTAATAGCTACGTTCGATTTTCTTTTAACGAGCTCCACATACGAATCACAATGGCCTTTAATAGAAATTGAAAAAGCCCGATTAATTTCCTTTAGAAACGTGAGTGCAGAATTGAAAAACGGGAATATTACATTGGTTGAAATGCAACGTCGATGTGTCGATAATTACTATTTCGATCAGTTAAACATGGGTTCATTGAATTTTGTCATTGCATGTTTCCAAAGTTTGCTCTTAAGAAACCCGACTGAATTTGAGAAATCGGAAGGTGTTAAAATGGTAGATGGTTTTAATGGGATTTTATTTTTGCAAACCGGCGAATCGAAAGCTCAGTTTCAACAGATATTCTTTCAGTCGGACAATTACTACGCAGGTCAAATTAAACTTAATTTTCTTCGTTTCATGCTTCGACTTCCTAATTCGGAAGAAGAGGTGTATTTCAGCTCACGACTCAAATCGGAAGGAAACATAAAATCGGTTTTGATTGATTTATTGAGTTCGGACGAATATGCTGGGATTTAAATTTTTAACATCACAAAGATGAAATTGGATAACTCGAAAATAGAAACCATAAAAGCATACTTTAAAACTCGTCCAGTTCTTAAAGCGTATCTATTTAGTTCTTACGTTAGTGGAAAAGCGAATAACGAAAGTGATATCGATATTTTAGTTGACTTAGATTATTCACAAAGAATTGGTTTGGGATTCGTGCAAATGCAAATTGATTTGGAAAATTTATTGAAAACAAAAGTGGATCTTGTTTCTTCCAATAGTTTGTCTAAATATATCAAGCCGTATATTGATCAAGAGAAGGAGCTGATTTATGCGAGGTAGAATAGGAGATCGAGCACGATTAAATCATATTCTTGATGCAATAATTGAAATAGAAAATCAATTTCTCAGCCATTCACCAAAAGGCCTCTTATCATAAACGTATATAAATATTTATGAAAAAAATTCTTGTTTTAACTATACTCTTAATTGGATTTACTTCCTGTAAAAAAGAAACTGAATACATCTATGAAGTAAACGATGTGCAAGTTCGTCAAGATGTTATTGGCAAAGGAATTCTCAAAAGCACCATCGAATTTTTATCTATCGCTTATTCCGATATTTATGGGAATACAATTTCTCAAAATCAGCTCAACCGACTTTCGCTTTTATATCTTGCCTTTGGCGATAAAAAATTACTTGAGGATTTATTGATTAAAAACATGATAAATCGCCCCGAAGCATTGCTTCCAAGTAATCAAACCATGCGCGCCGATGTTGATTTGTTTGTTGTGAATGCTTACCAAAAACTATACAATCGTTCACCCAACGAATTGGAAGTTTTCACACTGAAAAAAAACATCAACGAAAATGCTCAAATGACGGCAGTTATGGTGTATTATGCCATGATGACTTCGGATGAATATCGTTATTATTAATTAAAAGGTTATGTCGAAAACCATGCAACGTAGAACTTTTCTGAAGCGAACTGCTTTAGCAGGGGCCGCAACCATTGCAGCTCCTTATATTTTACCTTCAGGGCGTTTGTTTGCTTCCTCCGGAAATCGCATTGCCAACCATGTAGTTTTTTGTTTGTTTGCAGGTGGCGTTCGAAACATTGAATCGGTTGATATGCAACGAGGAAACCTCATGCCTCGTTCATTTTCAGGTGCTGGGTCGGTCGCTTCAAACATTGCTGCGGGCATGGATCCTCTTCCAAATTTCGGCGGGGCTTCTTTGCAATCGCAAGGCACGCTGTTTCGGGAATTTCGCTATGGCCAAGGACCTACAGGGCATTTCAACGGACATTCAACGGCATTGACTGGCAATTACACATTGCAAGATTTGAGCATCAAGGAAGCACCCAAAATGCCCACGATTTTTGAATATTATCGGAAACACAATAGCCCAACACAGAATGCGCTCAATGCTTGGTGGATTTCGAAGTCCCTAGGTCCATACCCTTCATTAAATTTCAGTTCATATCCTGGTTATGGAGCTTTGTATGGCGCCAATTATATGCAGCCGCTAACATTGATAAGTGAAGATGGATTGAGTGCTTTGTCGAATCCTCAGAATTTTTCT
>CAXNNF010000239.1:0-3493 GCA_964203455.1 Bacteroidia bacterium | reverse complement strand
GTTTGTGCCTTCCAAAGAAGCAATTGAATGGATAGAATTCCCAGTATAATTGCAGCCGATTTCAAGATGAAAGGAACTTGTAAAAATCGTCGAAGATGAAACATTTGTTGAGCAATGAATGGAATACTCAAAACCACGATTCCATTAATTGGTCTTATTAAAATTATAATTCCCAAAAATACCGATCCCCAATAGATATCTCGTGCTTTGTTTTCAATCAAAAACGCTTTTACAAAGTATAAAAAACCGGAAATGAAACACCAAGAATATACGTGCGACATTGCGGGTTCAACAAACACATAATTAAAGAGATTGCTCCCTATTGCAATGAAAATAAGGGTGAATGAACTACTAGTTTTATTGAGATGAAATAGTTTTAAAAGCTTCGACAAAAAAACCAACCCGGCAATAAAATAAAATAAGGCCGCAAGACCAATCATGATTTGGAATGGTGCCGAATAGCCCGTTAATTCGATCCCCAGAACAAATGAAATTATGCAGCCAATTAAAAAAAATGGAAGCATGCAAAGCGCTGTTCCTGCATAATACTTATTCGCCCCTCGACCATTCTCCTCTAAAATAAAACGATCATCAATTGCTTGATGTGAGAAATTTTGATCAATGAAAATAGCGGGCAAATAAAGATAATAGCCCTTTCCATCGCCATCAATTCCTCCAATATAAGCAAAGCCTTTGTCCGTTTTCAATGAAATAATTATTGAAAAAAGGATGCCCACAAAAACAATGGTTCTAATGGGAGACTTTGTTAATAAAGTTTTTAAGAAATGGAACAATGCTGTGTTTTATTTTGTCGAAACAAATCTAAACGTATACCATTGTTTTTTGAATCATTTCACTGACAAAATACGCGACTGAAACAATTATGATTGAACTAGGTTTTTAATCGCTTCATCCAAGTTTTCGAATTTGAATCGAAAGCCCAAGCTTTTTAGTTTCGAATTCGAAACACGACTTCCTTCCAAAACCACGGCACTCATATCTCCCAAAATCATTTTAAGAGCAACAGATGGAACATGAATTGGCAGAAGTTTTCGCCCGAGTATCTTGGCCAAAGTCTTTGAAAATTCCAAGTTGCTGCATGACTCCGTTGCACTTGCATTGATTGCTCCACTGTAGTTTTCGTTGGTAATGGCTTGATAAAAAACCTGGACAATATCATCGATGTGGATCCAAGGCATTTGTTGATTTCCACTTCCCAATGCGGCACCTAGATGCATCCGGAACGGCTGAATTAGTTTTGGAAAAGCGCCCGATTCTTTCGCCAAAACAATTCCAGTTCTCACTTTTACAATGCGCGATGAAACTTTATCAAATGTATCTGCTGATTCTTCCCATAATCGGCATGTTTCACCCATAAAATCTATATCGGGCGATTCATCTTCGGTATGCAATTGATTATCGGTTTTGGCACCATACCAACCAACTGCCGAACCGCTCACGAGCAAATCAATTCGCTGATTCCGTTTTTGTAAAACAGCAAGTATTAATTCAGCACTTTTTACCCGACTGCTAATAATGGATTTCATTCTCGATTCAGTCCAACGCCCACCTGCTATTCCTTCTCCAGCCAAATGAACAATATGCGTAACGCCTTCAAATGCTCGTTCATCAATTTCTCCGCGATCAACATTCCATGTAAAAACTTCATCGCAATTCACAATTGGATTCGAAGATCGGCTTAAGACATGAATTCGAAATCCTGCTTCCTTAAGTATAGGAATAAGATGAGATCCTAAAAGTCCTGTTCCACCTGTAATGAGAATGGTTTTCATAATGAATGTAGCTAATCGTGACAAATCAACCTTGTATCGTGATAATTGTTCTGATGGGAATTTAATCTTTATTTATCGATCATCTGCTTTCTGCGTTTAGTTTTCAAATAAATACCGAAATTAGCGGCCTATGTCGAACGAACTAAAATACCAGAAGCATCTATTTATTTGCAACAATCAACGCCCCGATGGAGCGCCCCGACAATGTTGCGGCGAAGCAGATGGATTAGCGCTTGTTGCTGCTTTTAAGAAAGCTATTAATGATAAACAACTAGATGTTCCTATTCGTGCTCAAAAAACGGGTTGCCTCGATTTATGTGAACATGGTCCCATGGTGGTGGTTTACCCAGAAGGTGTATTTTACGGAAACGTTCAACTAAACGATGTCCAAGAAATTGTAGATCAACATATTGTAGATGGGAAACCACTTGAGCGATTACAATTGAAATTTCCTTTGGCCAAACCTTGATTTATATTTCCGTTTTAAATAATCCGCTCACACTTACGTTTTGGTCAAGCTTATGCTTCATTCTCGATTGCTTTCTATTTTTTTTATTACATTTCTTTTCGGGGGAATTTTTCTTTTGAACAGCTGTAAAAAAGATGTTTTCGATACGAACGCTTCCACCAAACTTGAATTTTCATTAGACACGGTTTATTTCGATACCGTTTTCACCACCATCGGTTCGGTAACAAAGCGTTTTAAGGTCTATAATCCGAGCAACGATAAAATTAAAATTTCCAACATCAAACTTGCCGGAGGGAATAATTCCCCATTCCGTTTGAATATTGATGGAGAGGCAAGTAATGCGGTAACGAACATTGAGATTGATGGAAAGGATAGCATCTTTGTTTTTACCGAAGTCACCATCGATCCTAACAACGAGCTCAACCCATTTGTGGTTTTAGACAGTGTGCTTTTCGAAACCAACGGTAACCAGCAAAACGTGAAGTTGATGGCCTATGGTCGGAATGCCGATTTTTTTCGTCCTACAACATATCCAAGCAATGGCTTTCCGTCTTATTCAATCGTTGAATGCAATACCACTTGGACCAACGATCGCCCAAAGGTTATTATTGGATATTTGGTTGTTGATTCGGCATGTACCTTAACAATCGAAGCCGGAACGCAAGTATATCTTTATAACAATTCCGGAATTTGGGTATATAAAGAAGGCAAGTTGGTTGTGAATGGAACACTCCAAGATTCAGTAGTTTTTCAAGGTGTACGAAAAGAAGAAGACTATAAAAATATTCCCGGACAATGGGACCGAATATGGATAAACCAAGGAAGTACAGGGAATCTCATCAATTATGCTGTTATTAAAAATGGCAATATTGGAATTCAGGCCGAAGATGTTTTACAGTTTGGAGAAGGATTACCACGACAACTTACCTTAAGCAATACCCGCATCAAAAACATGAAAGCGTTTGGATTGTATGGTGTGCATTTCAATATCAACGCTTGGAACAATGTAATCTCCAATTGCGGCTCGTATGCGATGGCGCTTATTAATGGAGGAACTTACCGATTTAGGCACAACACCATTGCCAATTATTGGAGCGAAGAAGTTCGCACAGAACCAGCAGTTTTCTTGAGCAATTACCTAGCAACATCATCTACCATTTACGTTTCCGACATGAACTTTTCGTTCAGTAACGGAATTGTGTATGGCAATCTGCAAAACAATAATGAGCTT
>CAXNNF010000238.1:0-3495 GCA_964203455.1 Bacteroidia bacterium | reverse complement strand
CCTTCGTCATTAGCATACGGTTCAAACGGTCAAGGACCAATCCCGCCATTCTCACCCTTGGTATTTGAAGTACAATTAATGAAAGCCGAATAATTATGAAAATGCTCAATAAATCAACACTCTTAGCTAGTCTTATTATTGGTTCCGTTTTAAGTTGCTCTGTGGCTAATGCACAAAGTAAATCGAAAGGAAAATCGAAAATTAAATCCGAGATACCTGAAGGGTTTACAGCTAGTCCCAATAACTTAGTGTATAAGTTAGTTCGCACAACAAAAAGTGCACGTTCATCTCAAATGAGTGATGTGCTTTCTTTTCGTGCTCAATATTTCATCAAGAAAAACAATCAGGATTCCTTGTTATTTGATTCGAAAGTTAATCCAGGAGGAATGGTCACTTTGCAACTTGCCGCACCTACCTTCAAAGGAGATTTGATGGAAGGTTTGGCCATGATGCATCAAGGCGATTCGGCAACATTTCTCGTGCCGGCCGATTCATTTTTCTTAAAAACGGTTCAATTAGAACAACTTCCTCCTTTTATTCAAGTAGGTGAAAAAATCCGATTTGAAATTGGAATGGTCGAAATAAACACGATGGAAGAGATGCAAAAAAAACAAGCAGTATTGGATTCAATATCACAGATAGAAATGAAAACTCAGAACGAAAAAGAAATGCAAGTGTTACTTGCTAAAATGTCTGAAAAAGGCGATAGCCAAAATCCAGAACCAAGTGGATTGATTATCATTCAACGTCAAAAAGGAAACGGTGTAAAGCCCCTTGCTGGCCAAAAGGTTTCAGTTCATTATACAGGAACATTGTTGGATGGAACTGTATTCGATTCAAGCGTGCAACGCAATGAACCAATTGCTTTTACATTGGGCGAAGGTCAAGTAATTAAAGGATGGGACGAAGGCATCGCAGCCATTGAAGTAGGAGGGAAGGCAACTTTGATGATTCCATCTTGGTTGGCGTATGGTGCTCGTGCCATGGGACCAATTCCTGCAAATTCATCTTTGATTTTTGAAGTAGAACTTGTTAAGATTGATTAATTCACCCATGCGGCTTTTAGTCCTTTTTTTGTTTCTTTTATCAAGTGAAATTTTCGCTCAGAATGTTAATCTGAAAGTTAATCAAGAATATACTTCTGCTAGTGGACTGAAAGTAAATCTTCAGAAATCGACAAAAGGTAAATTGTTGAATAAAGGCGATAAGATTAAAGTACATTATTCGGGTACTTTGGTTGATGGAAGAAAATTTGATTCCTCGCGCGAAAAAAATCAACCGTTTGAATTTGTTATTGGAATGAGGCAAGTTATTGCTGGATGGGACGAAGCGTTTCAACTTTTAAAGATTGGTGATAAGGCAATATTGACCATTCCGCCGGATTTGGGTTATGGAGAAACTCCCATGCCGAATATTCCATCGGGATCCTATCTTGTTTTTGATGTTGAAGTTCTAGAAGCAAAACGTAATTTTGTTCCTCAACCCTTTGAAAAAAAGGAGAAGCAAAAAACGCTCACTGCAACTGGATTGGAATATTATATTATTCAACAAGGCAAAGGCGAGAAAGCGGAAATCGGTAAAACAGTAGAAGTGCACTACACTGGTTTTTTAGAAAATGGTGATGTATTCGATTCATCCATAATTCGTGATAAACCATTTTCATTTCGACTCGGATCTGGAATGGTTATTCCCGGATGGGATGAAGGTATCGCAGCTCTCAATGTTGGTGGTAAAGCATTGCTTTCTATTCCCTTTCAACTGGCATACGGAGAAGCAGGAAGACCACCACTTATTCCACCCAAAGCAAGATTGCTTTTTAATGTAGAACTTATTTCAGTGAAATGATCTCAAAAAAATCCAGCTTTTGCTGGATTTTTTGTTTTATGCATTAAGTTCGGTTTGAAGTTTTGCAATTACAGCTTCAATGATAAATTCAATTTTATCAATTAATTCAGGAAGTTCATCCAAGTGGATGGCATCTTTTCCAAAACGCTCCACTGAACGAATGTCCTCCTTTAAACTATCAATACCCATGGTGTCAATTGATGGTTTAATTTTATGAGCCACACCGCCTAAACTGGCCCAATTGCTTTCTGCTAGATGTTGTTTTAACTCATTGATTGCAGGCGGAAGTGTTTCAATAAACAAGGACATCATCTTTTTTACAAAATCTTTATTGCCTTGGGAAATTTCTCGAATCATTGATAAATCATACAATTCGCCTTCGGGTAATTGATTGTTCATATGCTGAAGTGTTACAATCGTTAATTTAGAATTTTGTTAGGATTTAAATTTTTATTAATCAGAATCTTCAATCTGCACAATAGTTGAATTCACTACGATAAATGAAAAAATAAAGTTCTATATGTTTTGAATATTTTTCTCAATAATTTAAGCCACCTGTCAAAAATTAGGACGGAACATGTATTTATTATAGAAGTCATTGATTGCTTGAACCGCCTCTTCGGGAGTATCAACCAATGAAAATAAATCTAAATCTTCAACCGAAACAAATGAGTTTTCTTTAATTTGTTGCTCTTTAATCCACTCAACAATTCCAGTCCAGAATTTTTTGCCAACCAACACCAATGGGAAACGTGCTATTTTATTGGTTTGAATTAAGGTAATCGCTTCGAAAAACTCATCCAACGTTCCCAAGCCACCTGGCATGATCACAAAACCTTGCGCATATTTCATGAACATCACTTTGCGAACAAAGAAATAATCGAAGTTTAAAATCTTATCGCGGTCGATGTATCGATTCCCATCTTCTTCATGAGGAAGGACAATATTTAATCCAACAGATTTTCCTCCTCCACGTTGAGCTCCTTTGTTTCCTGCTTCCATAATTCCAGGGCCACCTCCAGTAATAATTCCATATCCTTCAGACGTTAGGCGATAAGCAATATCTTCAGCCATTATATAATAGGGGTCTTCGGGTTTCGAGCGCGCAGATCCAAATATAGAAACACAAGGTCCAATTTTACCAAGCTTTTCAAAACCCTCAACAAATTCAGCCATGATTTTGAAAATCTGCCAAGAGTTTGTTGTCTTAATTTCAAAATTATCTTTCTCCTTAAAAGCTTCAATAATTTTGTCTTCGTGCTCAGTTTTCTTATTAATATCCATCTTTAAATCAGTTCGTTTTTTAAAAATTGGGCGGTGTAACTCGAAGGATGTTTTGAAACAATTTCTGGGGTTCCTTCAGCTAGAACGGTCCCACCTCGGTTGCCTCCTTCTGGTCCAATATCAATGAGGTGATCCGCAACTTTTATAATATCCAAATTGTGTTCGATAATTAAAACAGTATTTCCCCGATCTACTAATTTTTGTAATACATCTAACAATATACGAATATCTTCGAAATGCAAACCCGTGGTAGGCTCATCTAGAATATAAAAAGTACTACCTGTATCTTTCTTTGAAAGTTCGGTGGCTAATTTTACGCGTTGGGCTTCACCACCACTTAAGGTTGTTGAAGATTGCCCAAGAGAT
>CAXNNF010000237.1:0-3503 GCA_964203455.1 Bacteroidia bacterium | reverse complement strand
CGGTTGAGGCCGCAAAACAATTGCAAGAACAAACTGGTACCGGTTGGTGGGTTGTGAAAGCTCAGGTGCATGCAGGTGGTAGAGGAAAAGGTGGTGGTGTAAAACTTGCCAAAAATCTGGACGAAGTGAAAGAAATTTCTTCGAAGATTCTTGGAATGACGCTTGTTACGCCTCAAACTGGGCCAGAAGGAAAGTTCGTTCGCAAAGTGCTTATCGCACAGGATGTATATTATCCAGGTCCTGAAAAAACAGAAGAGTTCTACATGAGTGTATTGCTCGATCGTCAAACGGGACGCAACATCATCATTTATACTACTGAAGGTGGAATGGACATTGAGGAGGTTGCACACGATACTCCTGAAAAAATTCTTCGTGAAGAAATCGACCCACGTGTTGGTTTACAAGGTTTTCAAGCAAGAAAAATTGCATACAACCTTGGACTTTCAGGCGAAGCGAACAAACAAATGGTGAAGTTCATTGGGTCACTTTACAAAGCATACGATGCCATTGATGCTTCTCAGTTCGAGATTAATCCAGTTCTAAAAACATCTGACAATAAAATCATCGCTGTTGATGCGAAGGTAAATTTGGATGAAAACGGTTTGTTCCGTCACCCAGATATCCTTGAAATGCGCGATGTGTTTGAAGAAGATGCTACTGAAGTGGAAGCTGGTGAATTTAACTTAAACTATGTGAAGCTGGATGGAAACATTGGTTGCATGGTGAACGGTGCTGGTCTTGCAATGGCAACGATGGATATTATCAAACTTGCTGGTGGAGATCCTGCAAACTTCTTAGATGTTGGCGGTACTGCTGATGCAGCGCGTGTTGAACAAGCTTTCCGTATCATTTTGAAAGACGAAAACGTAAAGGCAATTCTCGTAAATATTTTTGGTGGAATTGTTCGTTGCGATCGTGTTGCGCAAGGTATTGTTGATGCATATAACAACATTGGAGAAATTCGTGTTCCAATCATTGTGCGCCTTCAAGGAACTAATGCTATTGAAGCAAAACGAATTATCGATGAGTCTGGACTTCGTGTAAAATCGGTTATTCTTTTACAAGAAGCTGCTGACAGCGTGAAAGAAGTATTGGCTTAACTCTTATTAATTATCTTTTTATAAGGTGCTTTTTGAGGCACCTTTTTTTATTTCATTTTGCTTTGTACCTTTGGAAATGCAAGTATTTAAAAACCATCGTTTCCAATTCCTTATAGTTCTTATTTTCATTGGACTATTCTTTTCAAATCAGACATCTGCTCAATCCGAGTTTCATGCTGGAGAGTTTATCGTTCAATTGCAAGGCAATCAGTCGGCTGCAATTCTTGAGAGGCAAATAAATAATCAATTTCCCAACTGGAATTTCAAGGCCGATCGAATCCTCTCTAAACGATTTCACATTTGGTTGTTCAAAGCCAACCCCGGAATTGAATCGCAAGTTATTAAAACACTTCAGAAAAGCCCTCAGGTTCTTTTGGCTCAGGTCAATCATCAGGTGCAATTGCGCAATACGGTTCCCAATGATATTTCATACACACAACAGTGGTCGCTGAATAATACAGGACAATCAGGCGGAACTCCCGGAGCTGATATCGATGCTGAGTTAGCTTGGGATATTTCAACCGGCGGTGTTACGGCAACGGGTGATACAGTTGTTATTGCTGTAATTGATGGTGGTTTTCAAATGAATCATCCCGATTTAGTAGATAGTTATTTTAAAAACAGAAACGAAATTCCTGCTAACGGAATTGACGATGACGATAATGGATATATTGACGATATATCTGGTTGGGATGCTTATGGTAATGATGCTGTTTTGCCATCAGACAATCATGGTACTCACGTTTCTGGAATTATAGGAGCCAAAGGTGATAATGCAATTGGAATTGCTGGAGTAAATTGGAATGCGCGGATATTACCAATTGCTGGTTCCTCTGGAAATGAAGCAACCGTTGTTGCTGCCTATGCTTATGCTGCCGAAATGCGCATTCAGTATAACGAAAGTAATGGTGCAAAAGGTGCTTTTGTGGTTTCGACAAATTCATCTTTTGGTGTTGATCAAGCTGATCCTGCCGATTATCCAATCTGGTGTTCGTTTTATGACACCTTAGGTGCTTATGGAATATTAAGCATTGGTTCTACCGCAAATGCGAATCTTAACATAGATCAAGTGGGAGATATGCCTACTGCATGTGCTTCGCAATTTTTAATTTCAGTGACAAATTCAACCAAAACAGATACGAAATACACAAGTGCCGGGTATGGTGTTGAAACCATTGATATTGCAGCTCCTGGTGAGGCTGTTTATTCGTGTATCACTAATTCGGGATATGCCAATTTATCAGGAACGTCAATGTCTTCGCCGCATGTTTCAGGGGCAATAGGTTTAATGGTAAGTGCTGCTTGTGAACAAATGTTGGTTGATTACAAAGAGAATCCAGCTAATCTTGCTCTTATCTTTAAACAAAATTTATTAGATGGAGCTGATCAAATAAGTGCGTTCAATAATTTGGTTAACAATAGTCGACGTTTAAATTTACTAGGTGCTTTGCAAAGAGTTCAGCAGTATATTTGCGATACGCTATCACCTCCTTCTGCATCCTTCAATGCGGCCTCTCCATCAGGTTGTCCGGGCATTTCTGTTCAATTTCAGAATTTAAGTTCATCAAATGCCGATGTTTTTGCATGGGAATTTCCGGGAGGTTCGCCCGCTAGCTCTTCGTCACAAAATCCTCTTGTTCAATACAATGTGTTGGGTGTATTTCCTGTTCAACTAATTGTTTCAAACTCAAATGGTAGCGATACCCTTGAACTGCAATCGTTTGTCGACATTAATAATTCAGGAACTCGTACTGTTTTCTCTGAAACTTTCGAGTCAGGATCTCTTCAAAATGCTGGTTGGGGTATTCAAAATCCCGATATGTTAAACAGTTGGGAAATTTCATCAATAATTGGAACATCACCCGGAACAGATGCAGCATCGGTTCAGATATTCAATAATCAAGGAAATGCCGGACAACGCGATTATTTAATAAGTCCTTCTATTTCTTTAACAGAAACAACGCTCAATTCCTTGTACTTCGAATATGCTCATCGAAGAAGAGTGAACACCATTACCGATTCCTTAATTATTTCTGTAAGTTCAGACCAAGGTTCCAATTGGCAGCGTTTGCTCTCCTTGGGTGAAAATGGACAGGGTGTTTTCGTAACAGGTACTATTTTTCCCAATAATTTTGTCCCAACTTCATCAAGTTCTTGGTGCACTAATTCCAACACAGGACCGGATTGTTTTAATCTCGATTTATCAGCTTTTGATGGCTCACAAGACGTTCGAGTAAGGTTCGAAACCTACAATGCTGGCGGAAATAACATTTATTTGGATAATGTTAAGGTTTCGGGAATTTGTTCCAATCCAATTATAGTGTTACCGAATGCAGATTTTTTAATTCAATCTGATGTTTTGTGTAACAATTCACTTATTCAATTTAATAATTCGAGTAACAA
>CAXNNF010000236.1:0-3519 GCA_964203455.1 Bacteroidia bacterium | reverse complement strand
TGATGATTTGATTAAAACCCTCGGTAACGAAATCGGCGAATTGCATTTCCATCATCGATTTCATTCCATTGATTGAAAGTCCCATACTGCTTCCAACGATGGCTGCTTCGCACAAGGGTGTATTGCGAACGCGATCTTTTCCAAATCGTTCTACAAACCCTTCAGTAATTTTAAAAACTCCACCGTATTCGGCGATGTCTTGACCCATTAAAACCAAGTCGGGATGCTTTTCCATAGCCAAGGCTAGTCCTTCGGAAATGGCATCGATGAAGCGTTTTTCTGTTTTCGATTCCGTAGCAGGTTGTTTCGATTCACTTATAAAAGGAGCATACACATCGTTCAATTCGAACTGCGTGTCGGCGATAATTTCAGGTTCGGCAAATGTGGTGGCTACGCCCGCTTCGATAGTTTTCTTAAATTCTGCACGAATGCTAGAAATTGAATCTGCATTCAAGACTCCTTCTTGCACAAGCCATTCTTCGTAATTAGCGTCAGGATCTTTCTTCGCCCAGATGTCAAATAATTCTTGAGGAACGTATTTGGTTCCCGATGCTTCTTCGTGACCACGCATGCGAAACGTCATGCATTCGAGCAACCAAGGACGTGGATTATTCTGAATATCGGCTCTAATTTCTTGAACCGCATCATATACATCTAATACGTTATTACCATCTACTTGACGAGCAGGAATTCCATAACCCGGACCTTTATCGGTAAACGAATTGAAACGAAATTGCTCGTTGCTTGGTGTAGATAGTCCGTAACCGTTGTTTTCGATGATGAAGATGACTGGCAAATCCCAAACGGCTGCAACATTGACCGATTCATGGAAATCCCCTTGACTTGCTCCGCCATCACCCGTAAAAACGGCGGTGATATGTTTTTCTTTTCGGAGTTTGTGCGCGAGTGCGATTCCATCGGCAAGTCCGAGTTGCGGACCGAGATGCGAAATCATACCCACAATTTTATGTTCTTGCGAACCAAAGTGGAAAGAGCGTTCGCGACCTTTTGAATATCCGTTAAGTTTGCCTTGCCATTGAGTGAAAAGTTGATGAAATGGCATTCCACGACCGGTAAAGATTCCTAGATTTCGGTGCATGGGAAGAATATATTCCTCTTTATCCATGGCAACTACAGTTCCCACCGAAATTGCTTCTTGTCCAATACCCGAAAACCATTTAGAAATTTGTCCTTGACGAAGGAGGTTGAGCATTTTTTCCTCGATCATACGAGGATAAAGGAGTTCTCTATATATATGTAAAAGAAGTTCGTCGCTTTTATTGTTGCGCTTAAAACTTAACTGCATGATTGTAAAATTTAAGCTGCGAAATTAGGGCAATTTCCTAATTTTGAGCTATGCAAATGATATTGGTTTTTGTGTTGATAGCAATAGCGGCCTTTTGGCTAGGAAGAAGACTATTTAATATGCTGCGGCCCAATAAGAAACATGGAAAATGTGATTCGTGTGGCTAAGCTATAAAACAAAAAATCCCGCCAAAGGCAGGATTTTTTTACAGTCTTAAAATACTGATTAGTGAGCAGCAGGTGCTTCAGCAGCAGGTGCAGTTGTATCAACAACAGCAGCTGTGTCCATTGGCATAGCAGCAGCAGCTTCAGCAGCAGCAATAGAATCTGCTTTTGCAGCAGCAGCAATAGAATCAGCTTTAGCTTTTTCAGCTTCAGCGTTGTTACCACCACAAGATGCGAATAATGCCACACCTACAGTAAGGATTGCGAATGTTACTTTTTTCATGATTTTTTGTTTTAAATTTTATTGTTTCAGCTCGACAAAGTTAAAAAAAAACAAAAACATACAAGCAAAATCAAAAAAAATGTTAATTGCTTGATTGGCGTGGATTACAGCGGATTTATTTACACAAAACCATATTTATTGGAGCCTAAACACCATTAAATGAACTCTTAAAACGTCATTTTCCGGAGAAATGAAGCAAAAAAAATCCTCCAATAATAAAATTGGAGGATTGAAATTATTTGGACTGCTTTGAGATTTAATTTACACTACCTCTGCGGCCATTCATTTTAAATTTTCAATAATCTTAATTTACTTTAGGATTCATTCCACCTCTTTTCGGACGTTCTCCAGCAGGCTTTGTTTCATTATTTGTGTTAGTTGGAGTATTATTCAAGCCATCTCTTGAAGGACGAGTAGGCTCCACTTTCTTTGGTTCATCTTTCTTAGTTGCTGGCTTTTTAGGAGTTGTTGACTTGTTAGATTTTGCCGCTTCTGCCTCTGCTTCTGAAGCTGCCAAAGCGGCTGCTTCTGCTTGAGCTATTGAATCGGCTGTCATTTGATCTTTCATTGCAGTGTCTAATGAATCTTGACGTGCTTTTTCAACTGAAGCAATTGAATCTTTTGTTGCTTGTTCTTTTTTAGCAAGTTCTTCTGCACTTGGACCACAAGCTGAAACAAGTGTAATTCCTGCAAGGGCGAAAATTGAGAGCGTTTTTTTCATGTTTTTTTTTTTAGTTTGGACACAAAACTAATGAAATCCTCAAAATAATATTGTACCCATGGATTTTTTTTTATTTTTGCCCAAACAAATTTTAAACCATGAAAAAAATATTCAACCTTTTACTGATGATGGCTATTGCCACTACAATTTCTTTAACAAGTTGCAAAACTGATGGATGTACTGATCCAACTGCAACTAACTACGATGACAAAGCAGACAATGACGATGGTACTTGTACGTTTGAGCGTGATGCTTTTATTGGAACGTACAATAATTGTGTTGACGGTTGTGAACCTGGTTCTTCTTTCAACATGACAATCACTGCGTCTTCAGAAAATACAGCTACAATAAATATTTCTAACTTCGCAGGCTTTGGATCTGCTTATTCAATTAAAGCGACAGTTAGCGGGAGCGGTTTAACTTTAATGTCTGGATCACTTGGAACTGGTATAGCATTACTAAGTGGTTCCGGAACTATGAATGGAAACATTTTAACTATTTTGTATACATACGAAGATGCGTTTGGAACAGAAACTTGTTCTATTACTGCTACCAAATAATTAACATATTACCTTTTAAAAGGCTGCCATTTCCTTCGCGATTCGGCAGCCTTTTTTTTAGTTCTAATTTCATAAACACCCATGAAATTCTTTTTTTCAATTCTATTTTTGGTAATTACAATGAGTTCTTGCGATCGCGATGGTTGTACCGATGTGTATGCAACGAATTACGAAAGCAAAGCAGATAATGACGATGGATCTTGTCAGTACGACAGTGATGCATTTGCAGGTCGTTGGGAAGCACGCGATTCTGTTTTAACATTCGCTACCTATATCGCAGAACCATTAAAAACTATCGATATCCGTGTTCAGGTAGTCAATAAATCAAAGGTTAGGTTTTTCTGGCGTTACGAAGATGGAACCTATTCCGATACGCTTGATGGTAACACCAAACCTAGCGCATTAACAATTCCAGCTCAGTCGTTCCAAGATTCTTTAATCATTGAAGGTAGTTTTACTGTTACAGGAATTGGTAAGATTAAAAG
>CAXNNF010000235.1:0-3527 GCA_964203455.1 Bacteroidia bacterium | reverse complement strand
TTGCTTACTTTTCTGACCAAAAGGCGATTGCCGAATTCAACAGTTTAGTTGAGCAAATAAAACCTGATGTTGTTTATTGTCAGTTAGCACGCATGGCAGAATTTTGCCGCGGGATAGATAATCGCCGAAAAGTAATCGATTACCAAGATGCATTCTCAATGGGTTTGGAGCGTCGCATTGCGAATGAACCTTGGTGGAAAAAAAATATTGTTGCCATGGAGGCGCGACGATTGAAAACATACGAATCGCAAATTTTCGATGATTTTGACGTGCGATCCATGATTTCAGAGCAAGATGCAAAGCTCATCGATCATCCTTTGAATACGAGTTTGCAAATTATTCCCAACGGAGTTGACACAGATTTCTACAAACCCGAACCTCGAGCACGCGTTATCGATTTGCTTTTTACGGGCAACATGCAGTATGAACCCAATGTGAACTGTGTGAGATATGTAGTCGAAAATGTTATTCCTCTTTTGATAAAGGAGTTTCCATACATTCAATTTGTGGCCGCTGGTATGAATCCTTCCAAGGAACTTTATCTGTTGAAATCACGAAATCTTCAATTGACTGGATGGGTGGATGATTTGAGAAATTACTACCTATTATCCCGAATTTTTGTTGCTCCGATGCAAATTGGAATCGGCATGCAGAATAAAATTTTGGAAGCGATGTCGATGGGCTTGCCTGTCATAACTACTTCTTTAGCAAACAACGCCATTGGAGCAACGCATGGAAAAGAAATTTGGATTGCCAATACTCCGGAAAAAGTAGCTGAAGCCATTTCATACCTATTAAATAACACCGAATTAGCCATTAACATTGGACACAATGCCCGCAAATTGATGGTAGAACAATTCAGTTGGGATAAACAAAATGCCAAGTTGATTCGTTTAATGGATGCTTGTGTTTCAGAAGATTTGTTAACAGAGCCTATTTCCGAAAAATAATTATGTCGAAATTAAATAGTATTCAAGAAGCCATCGAAGACATTCGAAAAGGCAAGGTGATTATTGTTGTGGATGATGAAGGTCGCGAGAACGAAGGTGATTTTTTAACCGCAGCCAACAATGCTACGCCAGAAGTGATAAACTTTATGGCAACACATGGTCGCGGACTTATCTGCGCGGCACTCACCGAAGAACGCTGCACAGAGCTGAAACTCGAGATGATGGTTTCGCAAAACACGTCTTCTCACGATACTGCATTTACTGTTTCTGTCGATTTAATAAAGGGCTGTACAACCGGTATTTCGGCTTCCGATCGTTCTAAAACCATGCTTGCATTGGTCGATCCTGAGATTAAACCCGAAGATTTTGCACGCCCAGGACATATTTTTCCATTAAGAGCAAAGAGTGGAGGCGTATTGAGAAGAGCAGGGCATACCGAAGCAACGGTAGATTTAGCGCGTATTTCAGGATTTGAACCAGCCGGAGTTTTGGTGGAGATTATGAATGAAGATGGCAGCATGGCACGCTTACCAGAGTTGTTGGACTTGGCTAAAAAATTCGATTTGAAGATTATTTCGATCGAAGATTTAATCAAATATCGACTCGAAAACGATTCATTGATCACGCGTGAGGTTGAGGTTGATTTACCTACCCAATATGGAGATTTTAATTTAATCGCATACACCCAAAAGAATACAGGAGAACAACATTTAGCCCTGGTAAAAGGGGAGTTTAACGCTGATGAACCTGTTCTTGTTCGTGTTCACAGCTCTTGTATGACTGGGGATATTTTTGGATCGTGTCGCTGCGAATGCGGACCACAACTTCAAGCCGCAATGAAAATTATTGAAGAGGCCGGTAAAGGAGTGATTGTATATATGAATCAAGAAGGCCGAGGCATTGGATTGTTAAATAAATTGAAAGCATACAAACTTCAAGAACAAGGATACGATACCGTTGATGCTAACGTTAAGCTCGGCTTTAAAATGGATGAACGCGATTATGGTGTTGGAGCACAAATTATTCGCGATTTGGGAGTTCGTAAGTTAAAACTTATGACCAATAACCCAACGAAACGTGCTGGACTCATTGGCTACGGTTTGGAGATTGTGGAAAATATTCCCATTTTGATTGAAGCCAATATCCACAACCAAAAATACCTCGATACAAAGCGAGATAAAATGGGGCATTCATTGAAATGATGCTTGGAAGATAGTTTGTTGAGCTATCATTTTATATCAATCCTTCTTATTTGAATGCTTGTTGTTTTGAAATAATTTTCGAAGCACAACACAATTTCTGTTAATAACTCGCAGTTACCAACTATGCGGTGTTAATGTTTTCATCCATAAAAAGGCGAATGAATCGTTATATTTGCCCTGCATTGAATGAATCGAAATTAAATTCAACAGCCATTTAACTATGACCAAAATAATTGCAATAGCCAACCAGAAAGGTGGAGTAGGAAAGACGACCACTGCAATAAATTTAGCCGCAAGTTTGGCCATCCTTGAGCATAAAACCTTATTGATAGATGCCGATCCTCAAGCCAATGCAACTTCTGGAATTGGTATAGACCCGAGAAGTGTAAAGACCAGCATTTACGAATGCATTATCAATGAAGTCGAACCCAAAGACATCATCATAAAAACATCCACGCCCAACCTTGATTTAATGCCAGCGCATATCGATTTAGTTGGAGCTGAAATTGAAATTATCAACCTGCCTAATCGTGAGCACATGATGCGGGCTGCGCTGAGTAAAATCAGTGACCAATACGAATTTATCATCATCGATTGTTCTCCTTCTTTGGGATTGATCACTGTTAACTCTTTAACTGCTGCCGATTCAGTAATCATTCCCGTTCAGTGCGAATATTTTGCATTGGAGGGTTTAGGGAAATTACTTAATACTATTAAAATTGTTCAATCTCGCTTAAACCCCGAACTTTCTATTGAAGGTATTTTGCTTACGATGTACGACAGTCGCTTGCGTCTAAGCAATCAAGTTGTTGAAGAAGTTAAAACACATTTTCAGCAAATGGTATTTGACACAATTATTCAACGCAATATTCGTTTAGGGGAGGCTCCAAGCTTTGGTTTATCTGTTATCATGCACGATGCGGGTTCTTCGGGAGCAATTAATTACTTGAATTTGGCAAGGGAAATTCTTCAAAAGCACGATATGACGCGCATTCCTTCGACAGAAAAAGTGATTGAGCCATTCAATGAAAATTTAAATTAATCGGGAAGCGGTAAACATGAACAACAAACGGAATGCTCTTGGTAAAGGCCTAGGAGCCCTGCTTACAAGTCCCGAAACAGACATCACCACCCGAAATTCAACTTCGGGAGATTCATCTGTTGTTGGTTCAATCTCCGAACTGCAAGTTGCCCAAATCGAAGCAAATCCTTTTCAACCTCGGACATATTTTGAAGAAGAGGCCTTACGCGAGTTAGCCGAATCGATTCAAGAAATGGGACTTATACAACCCGTTACGGTTCGTAAAATTGGATACGATAAATTCCAGTTGATTAGTGGAGAACGTCGTTTTCGTGCTTCTCAGATGGCTGGTTT